>CALVYM010000032.1 GCA_944372205.1 uncultured Bacilli bacterium | reverse complement strand
AAATGTCTACGGCTAGAAAGATGTTAGAAAAAGGTATGGGCTTAGAATTAACTGCTGAACTTACTGGTTTATCTGTTAAAGTGCTTGAAAAATTAAAAATAAATTAACTTTATTAGGAGGAAACTCTCTTATGAAGCAAGCATTAAAATACATACAATTATATTTAGATAATGATGTGAGTAAAGTTTAATTAAAAAAGGATTTGCAAAGATAATTAAAAGAATGTTTAAAATAGTATAAATTAACCATAATAATAGTGGTGATAATATGTTTGATGGAAATAACTACTATTATAAAGGATATGATGTAACAAGTAACAATAGATTAGAGAAGTTATTTATGGAGTACAATAATCCTTATGGTTATAATCTAGATAGTAATGAAAAAAGAGTTAAAAATAGTGAATATGATGTTACACATACTAATCAAAATTCTGTAAAAAATAAGGAATATTTGGGAAAAAGATAGCCAAGCTCTCTTTTTTTTTGTATAATATTATTGAGGTGGAAAGAAAATGAAAATATTATCAGTAAATGCTGGTTCATCTTCCTTAAAATTTACTTTAATGGAAATGCCAGAAGAAAAAGAAATCGCTAGTGGATTATTTGAAAAAATAGGCCTTAGTGATAGTAGTTATACAATTAAGTATAATGGAGAAAAAATTAAGAAAGATTGTCCTATGGAAGATCATACTGTGGCAGTTGAAAAATTGATGAGTGAATTAGTTGATTTAAACATAATTGCATCGCTCGATGAAATTGAAGGCGTAGGTCATCGCTTAGTTCATGGCGGTCAAGAATTTAGCGAGTCTGTTGTTTTAAATGATGAAGTATTAGATAGGGTTGCTAAATATAATATACTAGCTCCACTGCATAATCCTGCCAATATTATGGGAGTTAAAGCTTTTATGAAAGTTATGCCAAATGTAGTTCAAGTTGGAGTATTTGATACAGCTTTTCATACAACAATGAGTGAAACAGAATATTTATATCCAGTTCCTTATGAATGGTATGAATTATATAAGGTGCGTAAATATGGTTTTCATGGAACAAGTCATCGTTTTATTGATATGACTATTAGAAAATATTTAAATAATGATAATTTAAAAGTTATATCATGTCATATTGGTAATGGAGGATCTATTACTGCAATAGATAGTGGAAAAGTAGTTGATACATCAATGGGATTTACACCACTAGCTGGTATAATGATGGGTACTAGATCTGGTGATATTGATTCAAGTATTTTAGAATATATGGCGAGTGTTACTGGTAAAAATATAGTTGAACTTACTAATGATTTAAATAAAAAAAGTGGTTTACTTGGTGTAAGTGGTGTAAGTAGTGATTCTCGTGATGTTGAAGCTGCGGCAGAAAGTGGCAATGAAAGAGCAATTTTAGCTCAAGAAATGTATGCAAGAAAAATAGCTAATTATATAGCAATGTATAATAATTTGCTTGGTGGAGCAGATGTTATATGTTTAACTGCTGGTGTTGGTGAAAATAGTAAAACTATGAGAAAAATGATTTTAGAGAAGATAGCATCACTTGGAGTAGAGTTAGATGAATCTAAAAATGATTTTCGGGGAGAATTTAGATGTATTACGACAAATAATTCCAAAATACCAGTATATGTTGTACCAACAAATGAAGAATTAATGATTGCAATTGATACAATGAACTTTGTAAATCAAAAATAGAAAGTGGTGAGTATAATTAAAGAATTATACAAAAGAATTTTAAAAATAATTAAAGATTATGATGAAATAGTTTTAGTTAGACATATTTCTCCTGATCCTGATGCTATAGCTAGTCAAATAGCTTTGCGAGATTCTATTAAATTAACATATCCTGAAAAGAAAGTTTATGCAGTTGGTGCTGGTGTTCATAAGTTTAAATATTTAGGAAATTTAGATAAAGTTAATTTAAGTGAACTTGATAATGCTTTATTAATTGTTTTAGATGTTCCTAATTTTGCAAGACTTGATGGAGTAGAAGATTTAAAATATCAGGCAATTTTAAAAATTGATCACCACCCTAGTGAAGACATTATTGGTGATGTTGATTGGACTGATGATGCTAAAAGTAGTACTTGTGAAATGATTGCTAATTTAATTATGGATACTAAACTTGTAATGGATCAAAGAATAGCTGAAAATTTATATATTGGTATGGTTTTTGATAGTGATAGGTTTTTACTACAAAATACTAGTATAGAAACCTTTAAGACTGTCTATAATTTACTTGCTACTAGTAAGATAAACTTTATTCCTTTATATGATAATTTGTATGAAAGAAGTATTGTTGAAGAAAAGTTCCGTGCTTATTTGATTGATAATATAAGTATTAGTGAAAATAAATTTGGTTATATATTTGTTGATTCAGATGTATTAAAAAAATATGGAGTAGAGGCAACTATAGTATCTAATCAAGTAAATGATTTTTACTTTATAAAAGAACTTATTTGTTGGATGTTTGTGGTTTATGATGAGAGAAATGGTATTTATAAAGCCAATATTAGGAGCAGAGGACCTGTTATTAATGAAGTAGCTAGTAAGTATGATGGTGGTGGTCATAAATTTGCATCAGGTTGTCGAAATACTAACTATAAAGTTATGGAAGCTTTAGCGAAAGATTTAGATGAAGCTTGTTTAAAATATATTATGGAAGAAAATAATTAATATGAAAGTAGAAAAAATTGTTAAAAAAAATAAAAATGTATATCAAATAAAATTTAGTGATAATACTTCACTAAATTTTTATGATGATACAATAATTAAATATAATTTATTAGTAAATAAAAATATTGATGATGCGACTTATAAAGAAGCACTTCTTTTTAATCAAAAGGCTGAAGCTTATTATAAAGCTATAAATTACATTAATCAAAAATTAAGAACAAAAAGGGAAATAGAGAAAAAATTAAAAGATTATAATAAAGATATTGTTAAAGAAGTTATTATTAAGTTAGAAGAACAAAAGTATTTAAATGATGATATGTATATTAAAAGTTATATTAATGATCAAATAAATTTAACTTTAAAAGGTCCAAAAAAAATTATTTATGAATTAAATAAGTTAGGTTTTAAAAATGTAGATAATTATATGAGTGATATTACTGATGATGTATGGGATATAAAAATAAAAAAAATTATTAACAAAAAAGAAAAAAGTAATCATAATTTATCTAAAAACTTTTTAAAAAGAAAAATAAAGGGGGATTTAGTTAATTTAGGATATTCTCCCTCTTTGTTTCAAGATATACTAGATAATTGGAACTTTTATGAAAATGGAGAGATAGTAAAAAAGGAAGTTAATAAATTTTTAAGAAAATATCAAAATAAATATAGTGAAGAAGAATTAAAATATAAATTAAAAAATTATTTATATAGTAAAGGATTTGAAATTAGTAATATAGATGATTTACTAAATACATAATTTTTGATATAATTTTAATGTGAGGTATTTATGAAAAAATCGTTTTTAATGTTATTATTTGTAATAGGGACTTTTTTTCTGGTGATGCCAAATGTTTTGGCAGTTGAAGCTTTTGCTCCATGTCAGGATAGCAATGTTTTGAAAGTTCTTAAAGTTATAGGTTATATAATATACATAGCAAAAATAGTTATTCCATTATTATTAATTATATTAGGATCAATTGATTTTGGTAAAGCAGTTTTGTCAAGTGATGATAAAGCGATGAAAGATGCCGGTGGGACTTTACTTAGAAGATTTATTGCTGCGGTTATTATTTTTTTGCTACCAACAATACTTAATTTATTATTGGGATTGGTTGATAATATAGAATCTTTTGATTCAGATGGCAATTTTAAAAATTGTACAAATTGTATATTTAATCCTACAGATGATTCGTCTTGCCGTGGTACTCAAGGAGTCGGTCGCCGATAAAAAACACATCATTTCGATGTGTTTTGTTATTCTTCGTTTGTTTCTTCGTTTTGGATTGTTGCTATAGCATTTTGTACATAATTTGAATATTGTTTGGCAATTTCATCATCAACTATATTCATGCCGTATTCATTACGATAATGTTGTAGGGCATAAAAGCCAATACTTGTTTGATTTTCAGTAATATAGTCTTCACTTAAAATATCTCTTATTTCATCTTTTAAATCTTCTAATGATTCTTTTTCATATTCTTTAGTCTTAAGTATTACATGATATCCTAGTTCAGTAGTTATTACTTCAGTAGAATACGAACCAACTTTAAGTTTAGCAGCAGCACTTACTAGTTCGTCATATCTATCCCCTAAAGTACCATAGTTGATTTTACCTAAAGCTCCATCATCATCAATAGTTGCTTCATCTTCAGAATATTCTTCTACTAAAGCAGCAAAAGTTTCTTCAATATCTTCACCATTTTTGTTTGCTTCATCAAGTTTAGCAATTATTTCTTCAATAGTTGCTTTAGCTTTTTCTTCTGCTTCTTCAGTTTCATCATCAGTTGCATCATCATCTACATCAGGTGTAATTAAAATATGACTAATTTCCATATCTCCAATAGCGACATCGTTATAGTATTTTTCAATTTCTTCATCAGTTATTTGAAGTTTAGCATATTCTTCAATGGCATGATTTTGTAAAACTGATAAATACATTAAATCACGATATGCATCAATTGATTGATAACTGTATTGTCTTATATAATTTAAAAATTCTTCTTCGCCACCAACACTTTCAATGTAAGAATCAACCGTTGAATCAGCAGTTTCTTTAGCAGTATCTTTATAATCACTAAATTCTGTTTCTAAAACATATGTATCAGCTAGTGCTATAAGTGTATCTAGACCATATGTTTCTTTTAAAGTATTATAAAGTTCATTTATACTTATCATATGCTCATTATCAAATGTAATAACTGCTTCTTCTCCGTTTTCTAAAGTTGGTATCTTACCACAACCACTAACAGCAAGTAATATTGCACACAATCCAATTATTTTTTTCATATATATCTCTCCTTACCAAATTATTATAGCAAATACTTCTTTTAAATACAAGCAAATACCATAAAATTAGCACTCACACTTTTTAAAAGTATCCATAAAATACTAATGAAAAGACAAATTAAAGGAGGATTGTTTATGAATTGTTGTGGAAATGGCCTTGGCGCTGCTATAATTTTAGTATTATTTATTCTTTTAATCATTATAGTAGGGGCTTTTATTTAAAAAATTAGGAGGTTAATATGAAAAGTTGTGAAAAAAACTCTAACCTATGTGGTGGCAATTTTACAGCTAGTTATGCTTTTATAGTTTTAATACTATTTATCTTACTTGCCATAATCTGGGGCGGAGCATTTTATTAGAGAAGAGGACTTCCTCTTTTTTTTATAATAGGTAGTCTCTTTTTTTTAAAAAAATGATACAAGGATAGTCAAAATTTATTTTGGCTTTTGTCATAATTGGAGTAAATGTATTGCAATAATAATTATTATTTGATATTCTAATGTTACTGGAGGTATTTATGTTAGAAGTAAAAAATATTGTAAAAAAATATGGAAACAACACAGCTGTAGATAATTTGTCTTTTAGTGTTGCTGATGGCGAAATATTTGGCCTTTTGGGAGAAAATGGAGCTGGTAAAACAACAACATTTCGCGTTATAATGGGGCTTTTAGAACCAAATTCAGGTAGTGTATTACTAGATCATGAAAAAATTGATTATAGTAAAACTGATAAAATTGGTTTTGTTACTGAAGAGAGGAGTTTACTTACCAAATTAACTGTTCAAGAACAAATAGAATTTTATGCAACATTAAAAGGAATGGAAAGACAAGAAATTGATAAATTGTTAGATGAATGGTTAGAAAGATTTGAAATAACTAGTTATAAAAATAGAAAAATAAAAGAGCTTTCTAAAGGTAATCAACAAAAAATTCAATTTATTTCTGCAGTTATTCATGAACCTAAATTACTTATTTTAGATGAGCCTTTTACAGGACTTGATCCAATTAATGTAAAACTTATGAAAGAAGCTATAATTGATTTAAAAAATAAAGGATGTTCAATTATATTTTCATCTCATCAAATGGAATATATTGAAGACTTTTGTGAAAAATTAGTTATTTTAGTTAAAGGAAAACCAATACTTGAAGGAAATCTTAAAGATATTAAAGAATCTTATGCTAAAAAGAATATTTTAATTAAAGGCGATGTAGCTGTTGATGAAATAAAGAAAATTAAAGGAGTTATAAGTGTAGGCTTGGAAAAAGGGGAATATGTTGTAAAAATTGAAAACAAAGAAGTAGCAAGTAAGGTTTTTGCCAAAATTAAAAATAATAATATAACTAAATATGATGTTGAAGAACCTAGTTTAAATGAAATATTTATAGAAAGTGTCGGTGGTATTCATGAATAAGAAATTTTGGTATTTAACTAAACTTAGTTTAAATAAAAAAATAAAAACTAAATGGTTTTATATAACCAATATTATATTAGCTATTGCTATTACTCTTTTAGTAAATATTTCTTCTATTATCGAATTTTTTGGAGGAGATTTTGAAAGAGAAACAAATATAATAGTAGTAGATAATACAAATACTTCATTTGAAATATTTTTAAACAATATGAGTTTAAATGATAATTTAGAGGATATAACAATAACTAAGAGTAATGAAAATATAGATACACTAAAAGAAAATTTGAAAGAAAATGATTTGTTAGTAGTAATAAATAGTGATAGTGTTGAATATTTAAAAGCCGAAGTAATTAGTGAGAATGCTATTGATTCTTTAACTTATCAAGTTATAATTCAAGCACTAAACTCTACTAAAACTACAGTAGGTATGATAAGTGAAAATATTGATCCTTCAATGCTTGCTAATCTATCACAAAATATTACAGTTGATAGAGTCATATTAAATGAAGAATCTAAGACAGATGAAAATATGAATTTAGTAATGAGCAGTATATTTCCAACTCTTATTTTACCATTTTTCATGTTGATTATCTTTTTAGTGCAAATGGTCGGTGGAGAAATTTGTGAAGAAAAAACTACAAGAAGTATGGAAATAATTATATCTAATGTTTCACCGAAGATGCATTTATTATCTAAAATAATTGCTAGTAATATATTTGTAATAGTTCAAGGTTTACTTTTAATATTATATGTATTAATAGCCTTCTTAATTAGTGATTCGCTTGGGTCGGTTTCTAACATTATTGATTTTGGTGGAATAATGAATACTTTAAGTGATAGTGGATTGATAGATAAATTATGGATAATTATTCCAATTACTTTGATAATGATTTTATTATCATTTATTGCCTATTCAATAGTCGCCGGAGTACTTGCATCAATGACAGTTAATATAGAAGATTTTAATCAATTACAAACTCCAATAATGCTTATTTCAATGGCTGGTTATTACTTATCAGTTATGGCAGCAATGTTTGATGGTTCAATATTTATTAGGATAATATCTTATGTACCATTTTTATCAGTATTTATTAGTCCAACTCTTTTTGTTCTTGGACAGATTACTGTAGTTGATATGTTAATATCAGTAGTTATTTTAATATTATTTGTTTGGATTTTATTAAAATCGGGTTTAAAAGTTTATAAAGTTGGTATACTAAATTATTCAAGTGGTAATGTATGGAAAAAATTTGCAGCAGCTTTTAAAAAAAGTGAATAAAAAATAATGTAGATGTTCTTCTACATTATTTTTTAATTACTTGGCAGGGGGGCTATATTTAAGTCTGTGCCCATACTTTCAAGTATATTGGAGTATTTTTCATATAATCTATCACGTTCGATTGGATGGGTAAAAGTACTTAAAACCTTATCAGTCATTTTACTAAATGGTATTACTTGATGACCATTATGATTGGCAGTTGTAATAGGATTGCCATTATATTTGGTAAATATTAATTCTCCGCCGAGATTATCAATAGTTATATCTATATCACCTTCCGGAGTAACAGTTTTAGTAATATCTAATGTGGCCATAAAACCAACTAGTTTATTATAATCATCAGTACCATATTGATTTGATATAAAATTACCTAAAGAATACATTACTAGGGTATCATCAATCCAAGTTATTGGTTGTAAAACATGAGGATGAGCTCCTAGAATTATGTCTACACCGAGGTCCGCTAGATACTTTGCGATTTCTTGTTGATTACTATTAGGATTAGTAGCATATTCAACACCCCAATGCATAGCAACTATCAAAACATCAACTTTATCCCGAATTGCTGCAATATCCTCTTTTACTTTATTTTCATCATAAACATTAACTAAATAATCTTTGCCGCTAGGAACAGGTAAGCCATTAGTTGAAGTAGTGTATGATAGCATTGTATAAGTTATATTGTTTTTTTCCCCAATCATATAGTTTTTCCTAGCATCTTCACTATCAGCAATTCCATTAAAAATAATTCCATCTTTATTTTTTAAATAATTATAAAAATTTAATATGCCTTTTTCTCCTTTATCAATTGTATGATTTGTAGCAGTAGATATCATATTAAATCCTGCTTTAATCATAGCATCACCAAATTCTGATGGGGTAGAAAATCTAGGGTATCCATCAGGAGTTCCTCCAGCAAAAGGAGTTTCTTGATTGTAATATGCTATATCATATTTAGATACTATATCTTTAACATAATCTAGAGCACCATCAAAATTATATGGTCCAGTTTCTTTCCCTCCTAGGGTATATTCCCAGTATATGGCATTGTGAATTAAGGCATCTCCAGTTGCTAACATATTTATTTTATATACTTCATCTTCTTTGGGTTTTTCTTCTTTATCTAATTTATCATTATTATTTGGATTTGCTACTTCTTTATTGTTAAATAAATTACTAATAGAATCTTTATTTAAATAAAGTGATGTACCAATACCAACAAATAATAAAAGAATAGTAGTAAATATAATTTTTTTCTTTAATTTTCTTTTTCTTCTTCTACTCATTATTATCCTCATTAAGTAATTTATATACTTCTTCTTTACTTAAATTATGTTCTTTTTTAATATAATTAGGAATTATATGTAAATGAAAATGTTTAATAACTTGGGCATCCCCATAATTAATTACATAAGTTATAGCATCTTTTCCTAGTTTTTTCATTAATTTATGAGTCATTTCTTTAGCTTTGCTAAACATTTTTATTAATAATTCATCTGGTATTTCATAAATGTCTTCATAATGCTTTTTAGGTATTATGAGTGTATGCCCATCAGCATCAGGATAGGCATCTAAAATAACTATTAAATCATTATCTTCATAAAGAATAAAACTTTCAGCTTCTTTATTTGCAATTTGACAAAATAAACAATCTTTTTTCATTACAATCACCATCTTAAGTATAACAAAAATTGCTTAAAAAGAAAACCTTTATGTAAAGAATGTTAAAAAAATAGAAAACATTTTATTTTTAATGATTGTAGAAATTGTGCCAATAAGCATACTTATTCTTGACAAGTACATCAATATATGTTCTAAATTTTTTTTGGAAAATTCAAAAAATCGAGCAAAGAATGTTGTAAAACAACGTAAACGTATGTAAACTTTACATCATTTTTTTATACCTATTTTTGGGCGTATTTCCGCCAAAAAATAATGGTATTTAAAAATTTTTTGAAAAAACTTTGCTTAAAAAAAAGACTTTTAATAAAAAATCGCGAATTTATATAATGAAGGGGAAATAAATACCCTTTAGTAAGTAAATGGAAAGCGAGGTGATAAAATGAAGTATCCACTTACTAATGATCGAGTTTTTAAACGGGTCTTTTCTCACAAAGAGATTCAAGAAGATTTTTTAAATTCTTTTATCGAGTTTTATGATAAGCTAGATATTAATTCAGATATTAAGTCTATTGATGCTCATAAGTTACTTATGGCGTCAAATATAACTGTAAAAGATTATTATGGTGATTTAATAATAGTATTAGATAATAATATACTAGTATCACTGGAAATGTATAATGGCTTTGAAGATACTGATTTAAAAAAGAGCTTGTGTTATGTTGCTAGGATATATGGAAATCAGCTTAATGTAGGTGAAGAGTATTCTAGTGTTAAAAAAGTTATTGGAATAACTTTATTTAAAGATGAAACATATCAAATGCAAAGTATACTAGAAGATTATGATTTAGTAGATAAAGTAAATAAGATAAAAATAGAAAAAGGAATGGAATTAATATTAGTTGATATTGACAATGAGAGAACACTATTATATAATGAAGATATGAAATTTATTAGATATTTAAAAATCTTTAGGAGTGAGAATTATATGGAAATGCATAAACATACTGGAGGTGATGAAATGTTAGAAAAAACTATAGCATATGCAAAAGAATTTACAAGTGACCCAAGAAATAAAAAACTAATAGATCATGAAGAATCAGCTTTAAGGAATGCTAGAAGGATAGCCAAAACTGAGGGAATCGAGCTTGGAAAAATTGAAACTGCTAAGAAATTATTAAATTTAGGAGTTGCTAGAAATATTGTACAAGCATCTACTGGTCTTAATTTAGAAGAGTTGGATAATTTGGTGGTAAACTAGTAGAAAAAATAGTTGTTAAAACTATTTTTTCTTTGGCTTTTATGTTAAAATATTTATGGAAGTGATTATGTGTTAAAGGAATTTAAAAAGTTTATTGCTAGGGGTAATGTCCTTGATTTAGCAGTTGGGGTTATTGTTGGTGGAGCTTTTTCATCAATTGTAACTAGTTTAGTTAATAATATTTTTACTCCAGTTATTGGTCTTATTCTAGGTGGTATTGATTTTTCTAATCTTTCAATAACTTTTCGGGATACTAAAATTATGTATGGAGCATTTATTCAAAGTGTAATTGATTTTTTGATTGTAGCATTTTGTTTGTTTATTGTGGTTAAATTTGTTAATAGAATAACTACTAAAAAGAAAAAGGAAGAAGAAGTAAAAAAGGATACTAAGAGTGCTGAGCTTAAAACTCTAGAAGAAATAAGGGATATACTTAAAAATGATATACAAAGCAAGTAGTGGATTAGAAATTGAAGTAGTAGTTATTCGCAAGAAAAACAAAAATTTATACTTTCGGGTTAAAGAAGATTTAAAGTTATATGTTAGTGCTCCGATGTATTTAAGTCATCAAAGTATTTTAAATTTAATTAAGGAAAATGAAAGTAGTATTTTAAAAATGTATGATATTGCTTTAGATAAGTCTAAAGATAATGATAAATTTATGTATTTAGGTAAAAAATATTATATAGAATATAAAGATCAAGATGAAGTGACATTTGATGAAGCTTATGTATATGTCAAAAATGCAGAAATACTTGAAAAGTTTTATAATAGTGAGGTTAGACGAATATTTACAGAAGAAGTAGAAATTGCTAAGAAGTGTTTTTCGCATTTGCCGGAGTTTACTTTGAAGTTTAGAAAAATGAAAACTAGATGGGGAGTTTGTAATACTTTAAAAAAGACAGTTACTCTAAATAC
>CALVYM010000031.1 GCA_944372205.1 uncultured Bacilli bacterium | reverse complement strand
ATTTATAACTTGTTTTATTAACTATTTATATTATTGGCAAAATCATTTAACATTTTATAACTTCTTTTAAATCTTCTTATACTAGTTACTATTAATAATAATCCCATTATAACAAATACTAAAGAAAATAAATACATACTTGTATCATCACTTTTATAATCACTAGGAAGTATATCTTCGGGATTATCTGGATTATACATAATGCTCAATTCTGTTCCAATTTCTAATAAAGTATCATCATAATCATTTAAACTAGATTCATATAATCTATCACCCACACTATATTCTAATACTTCTGAGTTTAAATTATTATCATCATAATTATAATTTATTACTGTAGCTGTTGTATTTATATAGTAATCTTCTAGTGATTCTCCAAATAATGTAAAAACAAGTAAAAAAGCTCCTAGTAAAGTAAGAAGAGTACCCGCTATAATATTAATAAAAGGATTACCAGGATTTTCATATTTATAATATCTTTGCACTAAATCACACCCTATTCATTAATAGAATAACATTTTATTTAAGTAATGTCTATTAAAAAAAATTGTTACCAAAAAATAATGTTGAAAACTTATAAGTTATCAACATTATTTTTAAATAAGCTCCAAGGATATTTTTCTAAATTAGGAAGAGTTGTAAAATTCATTATTTCATCTTTAATGGGATGTTTAAATTTTATATTTGCCGCCCACAAAGCAATTTGTTCACCAGATTTAGCATTCTTATTATATCTTTGGTCTCCCCACAAAGGATAGTCGTGATTTGCAAACTGTGCTCTTATTTGATGTTTTCTACCAGTTATTAAATTTATTTTAACTAAAGTTAAGTTATTTATATTTGCAATTACTTGATATTTTAATTTAGCAAGTTTACCAGATGAATCAATACTAACTTTAAATTCATCACTTACGATATTATCAACAAATTCTCCATTACCACTTAAAGTGCCGCAGACTACTGCTAGATAAGTTTTATGAAAAGTGGAATCACGAATCATTTTGCTCAGTCTTGCTGCTGCTTTACTGGTTTTAGCAAGTACCATAACACCACCAACCGGTCTATCTAAACGATGCACTAATCCTAGATAGACATTCCCCGGTTTATTATATTTTTCTTTTAGATATTTTTTAATTAAAGTTAATAAATCTATATCTTTAGTAATATCTGCTTGAACTAAAATATTTATAGGTTTTTCTACCACAATTATATGATTATCTTCATATAATATTTTAATCTTGCCATAGTCCATAAATACCACACGGTAAGACAAATCCATTTTTACTTATTGGTAGTCCTATCTCTCCACTATCTACATTTCCACCATAAATACTTGCAATAGTCAACTTTAAAATATTATATAAAACTGTACTAGATATACCTGTTGTATAAGCATTAATTAAGAAAAACAATGGTTTATCACTTAAAAGTTTGCTACACTTGGCTACCAACTCTGGAAGATTATGTTCAAGTTTCCAAAGTTCCCCATTAGGTCCTCTGCCATAGCTAGGTGGATCCATAACAATTGCATCATATTTATTGCCTCTCCTTATTTCTCTTTCAACAAATTTAAGACAATCATCAACAAGAAATCTTATATTATTATCATGTAGTCCACATAAATCTCTATTTTCTTTAGCCCAAGCAACCATCCCTTTGGCAGCATCAACATGAACAACAGCAGCACCAGCTTTACTACATGCAACAGTTGCTGCACCCGTATAAGCAAATAAATTTAGAACTTTAATAGGTCTTTTGGCATTCTTTATTTTTTCCATCATAAAATCCCAATTGGTGGCTTGTTCTGGAAATAAACCAGTATGTTTAAAATTAGTGGGACTAACTTTAAAAGTTAAATCTTTATATTTAATGGTCCAGTATTCTGGTAATTCATCAATAAATTCCCAGTGACCTCCACCATCTTTAAAGCGATGATATGTACCACTCGCGTTTTCCCAAGCATCACTCTTTTGTACTGGCCACATCGCCGATGGCTCTGGTCTTCTTAAAATAACACTTCCCCAGCGTTCTAATTTTTCACCATCTCCGGCATCAATACATTCATAATCAATCCATTCATTACTAAGTCGCATTATAACACCTTCTTTTTTCTTAATATATCATATATATAAATATTAGTAAACTAAATATACTTATTTTAATTAAAGATACATTATTTCCTCCACTAATTATCCTAAAACGATAAATTATAGAGGAAATCAAGCATTTTTTTATAAAATATAAAACAAAAAACTCCGATATATCGGAGTAAGATACTGTTATCTCTTAGAAAATTGTGGTGCCCTACGAGCTTTCTTAAGACCATATTTCTTTCTTTCTTTAACTCTTGGGTCTCTAGTAATAAAGCCAGCATTTTTAAGAATATGTCTGTAGCTATCTTCTCTTGTTTGGTCAGTATTAGCATCAAATTTTAATAATGCTCTAGTTATACCTAAACGAATAGCTCCAGTTTGACCTGAAAATCCACCACCAGTAACATTAACATCAATATCAAATCTATTTTCATTTCCAGTTGCTACTAATGGTTGTTTTAAATCCATTACTAATGTTGCATAAGGCATATAATCTTCGACATTAACACCATTAACAACAATATTTCCTGTACCACCAGTAAGTCTAACTCTTGCAACACTTCTTTTTCTTCTTCCTGTTGCAGTCCATTCTTGTTTCTTAGCCATAAATCCTCCCTATTTAATTTCCAAAGCTACTGGCTTTTGAGCTTCATGTTTATGATTAGAATCACGATAAACAAATAATTTTTTACCCATAGCTCTACCTAATCTTCCATGAGGAAGCATACCTTTAATAGCTCTTTCTACCATTTCTTCTGGATATTTTTCAATCATTTCTTTAGCTGTTCTTTCTCTTAATCCTCCTGGATAACCTGAATGATTATAATATTTCTTATCTTCAAGTTTGTTTCCAGTTAAAACTACTTTATCAGCATTTACTACGATTACATAATCACCACAATCAACATGTGGAGTATATGTTGGTTTATTTTTACCGCGTAGTACACTTGCCACTTGTGTAGCTAAACGACCTAAAGTTTTGCCTGTAGCATCAACAACATACCAATTTCTTTCAACAGTTTCTTTTTTTTGCATAAATGTTTTCATAACTAATTCCTTTCATCATGCTCCTTATTTAATTTTCCCACGACTAAATAAATCACATAAATAAAATGTACCGATTAAAATTATATGAAAAAAAACGCCAAAAGTCAAATACTTTTAAGCATTTTCTTTTAAATCTGGTAAATTTATATTAAATTCATCTAAAATATGTGAATCTTTAATACTTTTATAGAATTCTGGTAATAAACTTCTAACAAGTTCTGGATCATTTATTTCTTTTAGATTTTCATCATCAGTTGTTCTACAAATGATTAAATCATCATTTTGATCCTTATTAATTAAACAATAAAAATTTTCATTATCCCTTCTTGATATTGCTGATACAACATATTCCTTATCATTATCAAGTGTTAATACATCAAGTAATTCTATTTTCATCTACTGTGTCCCCTTTCTTCTGGCATAATACTCACCCTCTAAATTATAACATATCCTAACGACTTTGAGAAGTTTTTTGTTCATCTAAATATTCTTGGATATTTTGGGCTTCTTGAGTTAAATTGGCTTTATCCGCTAAGGCTTTAGCTCCCATACCAAGGACAAAGAAATCTGCAACATTTAAAGCTCCTGATGCTAATTGAGCTAATAATTCTTCGATAGAGCCATAATCTAAGCTATTAGCAATTGGATACATTCCAAATTTATTTATGACAAATATCCCTAAAGCAACAGCTATGCTTTCAATAACATTTATTGTCTTTTTATCGTCGTCTCTCCGATATCTTTTTACCTTTTTTATTAAATAATTTCTTTCCTCTTTATCAGTTTCCATATTATTTAAACTGTTATTCATTTTAATATTTTCAATATTTATTTCTGTTTTACTAATTTTAGCAAATTGTTTAACCATAGCTAAAAAACTACCAGCTAGACCAACAGATGTTGCTGCACTTATAATACTTCGCAAGATTTCTACTATGCCATCTAAAGAAAAGCCAAAGTTACCAAAACTCATAAAAGTGGCTATTGCCCCTGTTGTTAAAGCTGCTATTGCGGCATTTTTAGTAGCATCGTATCTTTCTTGATTATACTTATCAATGCTTTTTATTTTATAACTTCTATCATTCATAATACACTACTCCCTAGCTTAATTATATCAAAAGACATATTTTATATCAACTAAATAAAGACCATCCGCAGGTACAACACTTAAATTTTTAAAAATATTAGGATTATTTAACATATTTTTGACATCTTCTATACTTGCTTTACCTCTCCCTACATCAAGAATAGCCCCAACTAAATGACGAACCATATAACGATAAAAACCAATACCTTTAAAAGTTATAGTTATTATATTTTTCTTCTTTTTTATCTTAATACTAAATATAGTTGAATGATAATCATCACGCATTCCACTTACAAAATTATGATAATCATGTGTACCAACAAGTAACTTTGCCACTTTCTTCATTTTTCTTAAATCTAAATCATAATTTATTTGATAATAGTACCCAACTTTAGAACTATCTTTTCCTAAATATATTTTATAAGTATATGTTTTTTCTATAGCATTAAAGCGAGCATGAAAATCATCTGGTACTCTTTTTATTTTATTAATAATAATTTCTCCTTTTAAAGATTCATTAATTAAAGCTAAATCATTACTAGTAATTTTTTTATCAATATCAAAGTGAGCACCTTGGTTAATAGCATGAACTCCAGCATCCGTTCTACCAGTTCCTTTAATTAATATGTCTTCATTAAAATATTTACTTAAAATATCTTCTAATGTCCCTTGAATGCTTTTTACCTTCTTTTGTCTTTGAAACCCTTTAAAAAAAGTACCATCATAAGAAAATTTAATTAAATATCTCATGATTTTATCCTATATATAGCTTTAAGTAATTCATCTAATTCTGTATAATAATCTAGTCTTATACCATTTTTACTACTATTATTAATAAATTCAACAATTTTAGGAACATCAATATATTTTACTAAAATATTATCAAATATATTTTTAGTTTCATAAACTATTTTTTCATCTTCAATAATATATATATGATCAACACAATTTATAAACATTTCCATATTTTTATCAACTAATATAATTTTTCTTCCATAATTAGCTATTCTTTTAAAAAGAGTACTAAAATATTCTAAATCTTTTTTTATCATTCCTTTAGAAAAATTAACTAATCTTATTTCTTTATCATGTAAATGACTTGCTAATATTACTTTATTTTTATCTCTACTAGATAAATTATCAAATAATTCATTCTTAATAGCCTCATCTAACTTTACCATCTTTAATGCTTCACTAATCTTATAAGTAATAATTTCTTCTACTATTTTACCACTATAATCCTTTTCTTCATAATCATTACTTATAATACCAATTATCTTACCATCTAATTCCATAACTCACCCACTAAAGAAGAAGTATCATAATAAATTTTATCTAAAATATCATAAAATTCTAAAGAAAGCGATAAATCAACTACAAAAGGAAGACCAAAACCTAATCTTTTTAATAGTTTTTCTTCTTTTAACACTTCTTTAGTTTCTCCTTCAACAACAATGTTTTCTTTATCAAAAACTATTAAATAATTTGCAAGTAAAACTTCTTCAACATTACTAGTAATAATTATATACTTAATATTTTGTTTATTAAGTAAATCTAATATTTCTTTTTTTTCACTATTTTTTAAATAATAAAATGTTTCATTAAATACTACTCTTTTTGATGAAAAAAACTCTAGCTTACTTAATAAATCAGAATAGTTCATTTTCCCTATTGTTGGGTAATATGCAAATTTATCCAATAATACTTTATTAATAGAGTTACTTAAAATACAATAATTTTTAGATTCATTAATATTCATTTTTTATTCCTACTTTCCTTATGTCTATTAACAAGATTTTTAATCTTAATAAAATGATGATTAATTCCCGATTTACCTATTTTATAATTCATTTCATTTGTTATAATATCTGCTAGTTCTTGAAAAGATACCTCCGGATATTTAAGGCGAGTACTAGCAACAATTTTAGTTTTATCATCAAGTAAATCAAATATGTCTTCACGCTTTAAATAATTGATATCATCAAGTTGACTAAGTCCTGCTTTAAATGTTTTTTCTTGATTAGCAATTTCACAATTATTAAGACGATTTACCATATTTTTATGATCTCTATATATTCTTATATCTTCAAAATAAAATAGAGAATTTGTTGCCTTAAATAACTTTAGTAAATCACTAATGTTTTCACTAGCTTTAATATAAACAATAGTTTTATATCCCCGTTTTATCATTTTAGCATTTAATTTAAAATATAAAAGTAAATTAAGAATTTGTTTAGCTAATCTTTCTTTTGTAAATATAAATTCTAAGTGATAACCACTAGTTCTGGGATTAGAAATATTACCAACAGCTAGAAAAGCTCCAGCTAAAAAAGCAATTTTTTCTTCATCACTAACTAAAAAATCAATATCTTTTTTATTTCCTAAATTAATCGATTCTTTTATTAAATCTATATTATCTTTAATTGTTAAAATATATATTTGCTTTACTTTAAATCTTTTTTGCATTCTTATAGTTATACTAGGACTTACTTTATATATTTCTTTTATTTCTTTATATATTCTTCTAGCAATTGAAGCATTTTCTAATGTAATTACAAGTTCATCTTTACTAAATTTAGCGATACAATTCAAAAAAGATATGAGCTCATATTCCGCTTCAATAATGCTAAAATCTGTTTTTGACATTTCTTCTTTTAAAGTAGTAGTAAAAGTCATTACTTATCTCCATCCATTAAATAGGAAAATATAAGATAAGCGGTCTTTAGAGAGTCATGTCGATAATAACCATCTTCAATAGTAAATAATTTATCAGCAATAATGTGTATATTACTTCCCTCAAATTCAGATAAATCAAAAATTACAGGATCTTTTAATTCTTCGCTTGCATATTTACTAGCAAGTTTACTGCTCATAATTGTATTATTAGCAATTACTACATCTAAGGAATTTTTACCTAAATATTTTTCTAAATAAGCCACATGATCATACACACCAAAATCATCGGTTTCACCAGGTTGAGTAAATAAATTACACACATACATCTTTGGAGATGCAGCTTTATTTATAGCATCAACTAATTCTTTATCAATTAAATGCGGAATTATACTAGTTAAAAGCGAACCTGATGAAAAAATTATTAAATCAGCATTTTTAATAGCACTAAAAACTTTAGGATTAACAGTAAATTTTTTGTCATATTCGACATAATCTATTTTATTTGCACATTTAGTTATTTGTTCTTCACCATAAATTTTTTTACCATCAATAGTAATTCCTACTAAATTAATACTATCCTCTGTTAAGGGTAAAACTGTTCCTTTTAAATCTAGTATATCTGCAAGAACTGGTATAGCTTTATCAAAAGAACCTTTCATATCTAAAAGTGCTGTTAAAAGTAAATTTTTAACGGAATGATTACCCAATGTTTTAGATTTAACAAAACGATAATTCATTAAATCAAGCATGTCATCAGATACATTAGCCATGCTAAGCATAACTTTAGATACATCACCAACTGCAGGGATATTTAATTCCTTACGAAGTCTACCTGAGCTTGCACCATTATCTGCAACAGTAACAACTGCTGTAATTTCTATAGGAAATAACTTTAATCCTTTTAATAATTGTGAAAGGCCACTACCTCCACCAAAAATAACAACTTTTTTCATATACATCACAATTTAAGTATACCATAAATTTAAATTAAATAAAATGAAAACTAGAACGCTTTACTCCACCACTTACTTCAAAACACTTAGTAGTTATAATAAATGCTTGAGGATCAATTTCTAAAATAGCTTCTTTAAAACGATAATAATCATGATTAGATAATACACACATTATCATATGCCCCCTCTTTAAAGAATAACCACCACGGCTTGGAATAATAGTTAAACCAGTTTTAAAATCTTCTAATATTAATTTTTTTATCTTTCTTACTCTTTTAGTATAAATATAAAATACTTTACTATCCGAAATACCAAACATTATTTTATCAATAAAATAAGTTGATGTAATTAAAATAATAAATGAATATACTCCTTTATTAAAACCAAATGTCAACATTCCAATAATTATTATTAAACTATTAGCAAAAATCATTGCTTTAGATTCACTAACATGGATATATTTATTAATTATTTGCATAATTATATCACTACCACCTGTAGAAAAACCACTTCGGTAAATTAAACCATTACTAACACCATATAAAATAATAGAAAAAAGTAATATTATAAGAAAGTCATCACCAATTATATGATTATTTAAAAACTTAGCCATTGGAGTTGTTATAGTAAGCATCAACGGAAACATAATAGAACCAGCAATATTTCTTTTTGTAATTTTCCATTTTAAAAATATTAAACTTACAATTAACAATAAAAAATTAGTAATATAAATAAATACTTGAGGATTCCACCCAAACAATTTTTGAGTAACAATAGATACTCCACTAAAACCACAGACAACCAAATCATTGGGAATTAAAAACATATTAAAACATAAAGCATATAAAAATATTCCAAAGACAAAAGATAAACCCTCAAATATAGTTTCTTTATCAGTTTCACTTATCATGTTATCACCTATCATATTAATTATAAAACATAAGCAAGTTTTTAGCAAATATATTTAGTACTTTGCATATATTTTTTTAGAGGTGACGAAAATATGAATGGAAGTTTTTATCAAAATCCAACTTTTCCTGGGAATAACTATCAAAGTCCCCAAACACCACCAGGAAACATTTCAATTAATGAAGTAAGCAATACTAGTATTCCCCTTACTATGGAACAAAGTTATATTGAAAACATTCTTAGATTAAATAAAGGAAGAAAAGTAAAAGCTTATGTATCATATCCAGATAGTTCTGCCTGGCAAAATAAAATATATGAAGGAATTATTGAAGAAGCCGGAAAAGACCATTTAATAATTTATGACAATGCTAATAATTTATGGTATTTAATTAGAATTATTTATCTAAATTATGTCGAATTCATGGAACCAATAATCTATTCTCACGCTTATTCTGATAAAACATATTAAAATAAGTTATCGACCACTTTTAGAGGTAATGTTATCAAAAGTGGTCGATAACTTTATATTTTAATGTAAATCTTCATTATTATATATAAAATCAACTATATTTACAGTATTTATTCCATCAACGTTACTTTGTAATACTAAATCAGATACAAACAAATATCTGGGATACATAGATTTTATTGCATAAAATGGTTTATACTCCCTTTCGGCAGTTTTATCATTATCTATATTTTTTGTCACTTGTATATAATAATATTTATCCATTCCTTTTCTTGCTATAAAATCACATTCTAATGTTCCAATTTTACCAACACTTAAAATATAATTTTTACTTTTTAAATATGTAAATAATACATTTTCTAATACTGGTCCATAATTTATTCTATTATCAGTATTTAAAGCAAAATAAATACTTAAATCTGCCAAATAGTATTTTTTCTCACCTTTTAAAACTTTTTTAGACTTTATATCAAATAATTCACAAGGATATATTATTTTAGCATTTTCTAAAACTTCAACATAATTTTTTATAGTTCTTCTATCTACTTTTATTTTTTCAGTTTTAGTTAAATAATCATATATACTGCTAATTGAAATAACTGCTCCAAAATTATTAATAATAAATTTTTCTATAACTTCAAATAATTCTTTATTCTTTATTTTTTTATGACTTTTTATATCTTTATTAAAAATTTGCTCAATAATATTATAAACATATAACATTTTATCATCATAATTTTCATAATTTAATGCACCAGGAAATCCTCCGAAACGAATATATTCTTCAAATTCATGATAAATATTTGAATTAATACTTTGATTTAAAAATCTTTTCATATCCACATATTCAAAAAAATTTAAAGGATACATTTCTATTTCAATATGTCTACCTGTAAGTTTTGTAGCTAATTCTCCACTCAATAAATAGGAATTAGAACCCGTAAGAAAAATAGAAAAGTTTCCTTCTTCGCGATAGGCATTAATTACTTTTTCAAATCCACTAACATTTTGGATTTCATCTAAAAATAAGTATTTAAAATCATTATCAACTACTAAACTATCAATTAAATTTTCTAATTCTTGTGGTGTTTTAATATTAATGTATTCTTTTTTATCAAGAGAAATATATATTACATCTTTATCTAGTACCCCCTTATTTTTTAGCTCATCTATAACACTTTCTAAAAAACAAGATTTACCGCATCTTCTAATACCAGTAATCACTTTTATTATAGTATCATCATAAAATCCACGAATCTTTTTTAAATAAGTTTCCCTTTTATATATTTTATTCATAATATATCACCAAATAAATTATATAATATTATTAAGAAAAAAACAAGTTATCGACCACTTTTAGAGGTAATGTTATCAAAAGTGGTCGATAACTTTATATTTTATATAATTTTTTATTTTTCTTTGATAAAAATAAAATTACAGTAGCTACACCTACACCACTAGCAATTAAAGTATAATTCATAAATGCTCCAGTATCAGGATTTGTAAGTTCTCCATCTTCAATCGGGGTTGTAGAACCATCTTTATTTAATGTAGCAGTAGCTTTAGCAACAACAGTTACTTTTCCATCCAATTCTAAAGTTGCTGAATGATCAGTGTTATAATTATTTAATTTTAATGTAAGCGTTCCTAAATTATTACTTGTTGCAGCATCTTCTCTAGTAAAAGTCATATTAATCTTATTACCATCTCTAGAACTTGTTGCGCTCCATCCATCAGCACCATTAACACTTACAATTTCAATTTCTTCAGCATCACCTGTTAAAGTTAAACTAGGATTAAGTGTTGTTGCTCCATTTAAATCATCTACTGTAAAAGTATATGTTTGTTCACATGTTCCACTACACCATCTTTTCCAGCCATATTTAATACTTGCGGCATCTACACCAATGGGAAAAATCAAAACCATAACCAAAACCATTCCTAAAAATTTTTTCAAAATAATCAACTCCTCTATTTTAAGAATAACAACTAACAAATCATTTGTAAATAAATTTACAACTTTTTTATAATTTTAGGTGTAAAGAGCGTCAAATTTCTTTGAGTTTAACTCAATGGAGTATTGTAACAAAAATGCTTACCATATTATTAATGGATGGTGATAATTTGTGACTTTAAAACAAATTTTTGGTAAAAATGTAAAATATTATCGATTCTTAAGAAAAATGACGCAAGAAAAATTTGCCGAAAAAGTAAATTTAAATGCTTCATATGTTAGTGAACTTGAAAATGGTAAATATGGTCCAACATTTGAAAAAGTAGAAGAAATTGCTAAAGTATTAAATGTTAAAGTTTATAAATTGTTTGAAGAAAATGATAATACTCATAAAACTTTACCAAAAAGAGTAGATATGAAACAAAGTACGCATTTATAAAAATCGAGTAGAGAAAAGCAAATAATTTAATTTACTTTGTCCCTCTCACACCACCGTACGTGCCGTTCGGCATACGG
>CALVYM010000030.1 GCA_944372205.1 uncultured Bacilli bacterium | reverse complement strand
AAACTTGACAAATAAAAACCCTTATATTAAAAGGGATTGAACTACGTTAATTTAGTAGGCAACTGCAAAACTCGGGATGAATTACTGCACAAATATCAAAATATAACAGGTTTTTCTGATACTAGAATAAATAGATTATGTATATTATTAAATAGACAAATAAATAAATTAAAAGAATTACAAGAAAATTCATGAATATTTTGTGATATTTGGCTATTTTATTGACAATTTGTTATTTTCTAAAGTATAATTATATCAAGAAAATTAAGGAATGATTGTTATGCGTTTGAGATTTAAATCTGTTTTAGCTTTCTTATTTATACTTATTGTTGGTACTGCTGCTATTGGAGTAGGTTATCTGTTTTATAGTGAAGTAATAGATACATCAGATATATTTGTTGATGGCGATATTACTGTTAATTTTTTAAATGGTTCAGAATTTACTTTAGATGGTGATGCGACATTATCTTTTTCGGTTACTAATAATAGTGCTGAAGAAAAATATTATTATATTCAATTTTCTGATGTTTATGCTGATGATGTTGATTATGTCTTAACTAGTGAGGCATTAGAAATAACTAATAAATTAAAAAGTGATATTGTAACTAATCAAGTAGCCATCTCCGGTAATGCGACAGTGAATTATACACTTGATTTAAATAGTAATCAAAGTAGTGAATATTCAGGTAAAATTAAAGTTGGAGTAAGAAATAATGAAGAAAATACTTTTGCGGATGTGATTTTGAGTAATAATCCTGTTAATGGAACAACTTTAAGTAATATTGGAGATAATGCATTAGAAAATGAAGGATTATTATCTATGGAAGATGATTTAGGTACTTCTTATTACTTTCGCGGAGCAGTTACTAATAATAATGTTTCTTTCGCGGGCTTAAATTGGAAAATAGTAAGAATTAATGGTGATGGTTCTGTAAAATTAGTTTTAAATGATATAATTGAAGAAATTGGTAGTTATTATGAAAATGAATATGGTTTTGCATCATCTACGGCTTTTGAAATTTTAAATCGTTTTTATGAAACTGAACTTGTTAATCATAGTAATTATATTGCTTCATATAAATTTTGTAATGATACTACACTTGATGTAGATAATACAACTTTTAATGCCTATAATAGAACTGTAGTAAATAAAATTCCGACATTTGTCTGTTTAGGTGATACTACTAATCAAAAAATTGGTCTACTTACTATTGATGAAGTTATGCTAGCAGGAGCTTCTACTAGTGATAATACAAGTTATTATTTATATAACTCAGATATTGAAACGGATTATTATACTATGAGTAGTGCTAAATATACGAGCGATATATATTATCCATTTATTATAACAACTAATGGAGCTATTGATTATAATACTTCAGGTAAATTACTTAGAGGTATTAGACCAGTAATAAATATTATTAAAACGGCCAGAGTTACTGGTGATGGTACAGTGGATAATCCTTACCAATTACTTGAAAACTAGAGAAATCTAGTTTTTCTTTACTAAAAGAGTATTTAGTGCTATAATAAAAAGCAATCAACTTGACACATTGTTATGTCAAATTGGTTGTAAACTATTAATAAATTAATTATAATTTGATAAAATAGTAGTGTGGTGGTAGAGAATGAAATTATTTAGAGATATTGGTGATTTTTTAGAAACCTTAAGTTTCATTGATATTGTTTTTTTCTTCGCAGTTTTAATTTTAATAATTTTAATAGTAACATTAATATATTTTATAAAGATTAATAAAGATGATGAAGGTGAAAAAGAAAATAATGAAACGGCTGAAATGAAAATAGTAAAGGAAATAAGGGAAAATATGAAAAATGATGATGTTGTGATTAATTTTACAGATTATGAAAAGGACCAGGAAGAAAAAGCCATAATAAGTTATGACGAATTATTAAATAAAAGTAATAAATATGGCTTAAATTATGAAAAAGAAGATATTTATGATGATTTATCTGTAAAGAAGGTTGATTTAGATAATCTTGTAAATAAAAATAGTGAAATTAAAGTAAATAGTGATGTTCGAGTTATTAGTTTTGCTAAAGAAGAAGCTTTTTTGGAAGCTCTTAAGAGGTTACAAAAAGAATTGGGGTAATTGGTTATGAAGTTTAATATAATCACATTTGGTTGTAAAGTAAATCAATATGAATCTAATATGATGAAGGAGGCATTACTTCATCATAATTTTTACTATGAAGAAGATTGTGATAATGCTGATATAATAATTGTAAATACTTGTACTGTTACTAATACTGCGGACAAAAAATGTTTAAAAGAAATAAGATCTTTAAGAAATAAATATCCAGAAAAGATACTAGTAGTTGGTGGTTGTAGTGCTCAAAATAAGCAAGAATTGTATAAAAGTATGGATATAGATATTTTAATTGGTAACAAGGATAAAAGTAAAATTGCAGATTTAATTAATGCATATTTAGTAAAAAAAGAGCATTATGTAAAATTTTATAATGAGAGGAATTTAGAGTTTGAAGATATGATGATTCATAATTTTAATCATATTAGAGCTTTTATTAAAATTGAAGATGGTTGTGATAATTTTTGCTCTTATTGTATTATTCCTTTTGTTCGGGGTACTGTTAGATCCAAAGACTTTGATAAAGTATTAAAGGAAGCAAGAACTTTAGCAAGTAATAATCATTTAGAAATAGTCCTAACAGGAATTCATACTGGTAGATATTATTCTAATGGCCATGATTTAAGTGATTTACTTGATGAGTTATGTAAAATAGATAGTATTAAAAGAATTAGAATATCAAGTATTGAAATTACGGAACTTGATGATAAATTTATGGAAACTTTAAAAAATAATCCTAAAATTTGTAATCATTTGCATATTCCTTTGCAATCGGGTAGTGATATTGTTTTAAAGAAAATGAATCGGAAGTATGATTTAGCTTATTTTAAAGATAAAATAGAGGAAATTAGAAGTATTCGTCCAGATATTTCGATAACTACTGATATAATTGTTGGTCATCCTTATGAAAGTGATGCTGAATTTCAAAATACTTTAGATTTTGCTCATATGATTAAATTTAGTAAAATTCATGTTTTTCCTTATTCTCTTCGCGAAGGAACTAAATCAAGCACTATGCCTCAGATAGGTGGTAAAATAAAAAAAGAGCGAGTAAAAAAATTAATAGATTTATCTAAAAAATTAGAAAAAGAATATTTTGAAAAATTTTTAGGAAAAAAACTTGATGTTTTGATTGAAGAGTGTCATAATGGTATTAGTGTGGGACATACAAGTAATTATTTATATGTTACCATTAATAAAGAATTAGAAATAGGAAAAATATATGAATACGAATTACATTAAGGGCAAATTAAAAAGAATTATTTATCAAAATAACGATTCGGGCTATGTAGTAGCTCTTTTTCGAGTTAAAGAAACAAATGATTCAAAATTAGAAGAATTAATAAATAAAACTATTACAGTGACTGGAGTATTTAGTGATGCTAATCTTGATGTTTTAATGATTCTTTATGGAGAATATGTTAAAAATGATCGTTATGGTATGCAATATAATGTTATAAAGTATGATATGCCTTTGCCTTCTACTAAAGATTCGATTGTTGAGTTTTTATCTAGTTCTTTTATTAATGGTTGTGGCCTTCGTACTGCTAAAAAAATAGTTGATCATTTCGGAGATGAAACTCTTGAAATTATTAAAGAAGGGCAAGATAGATTATTAGAAGTTGATGGTATGACTAAAAGTCGTGCTGATAAAATATATAATAGTATAATAAATTATAATAAAAGTAGTGATACAATATTAAAGTTACAAAAATTTGGTTTTAGTATTGAAGAATGTTCTAGGATTTATAATCGTTTTAAAGATAATATCGAGAGCATTTTAGGGGATAATTTCTATGATATTAAAGAAGTTGTAGATTTTAGAAAAGTAGATAATATATATGTAGCTAATTTTGGTGATAAAACGCGTATTCGAATTTATGCGTGTTTACTTGAATCAATGTTAATACTAAGCTTTTCTATAGGAGATATATATCATTATAAAGAAGAAATTAGTGCATCTTTACATAAAGAATTTAATATAATTTTATCTGATGAAGTAATGGATGAAGTTTTAAGTGAACTTGAAAGCTTTGGAAAAATTAAAATGATTGATCGTCGTATTTATCTTGAAAAATATTATGAAGAAGAAGATAGTATTGCTTGTAACTTAAAGAAAATTGATTCTTTTGATGCCAAAAAAATTGATAATATTGAAGAAAAATTACAAATTTTAGAAAAAGAAATAGGAATAGATTATAATATGGATCAAGAAAAAGCTATTATAACTGCTCTAAATAATAATATAACCATTATTTCTGGAGGTCCTGGAACTGGTAAAACAACCATAATTAATGCAATAACTAAACTTTATATTGAAGAATATCGTTTAGGTCCTGCTGATATTATGGAGGCTATTGCCTTGCTTGCACCAACTGGTAGAGCTAGCAAGAAACTTTCAACTTCTACTAGTTTACCGGCATATACAATTCATAGGTATTTAAAATGGTATAAAGATAGTGATTCATTTTTTTATAATGAATATAATAAAACAAGTCATAAACTAATTATAGTTGATGAAGTTAGTATGATAGATATTGATCTAATTGATGCCCTTTTAAAAGGAATAAGCCCTAATATTAAACTCATTTTAGTTGGAGATATCAACCAACTTCCAAGTGTCGGTCCAGGCCTAATTTTAGAAGATTTAATAAACTCAGATTATTTTAATTATGTTCCTTTAAAAGAGATTTATCGCCAAAGTGATAACTCTTATATTCCATATTTAGCAAAGGAAATAAGAAATAGAGAGTTATCAGAAGAATTTTTAACTAAAAAAGATGATTATTCTTTTATTCAAGCTCCAAAAGAACAAGTAAAAGAAGTCTTAGAACAAATTATTAGATATAGTCTAGATAAAGGAATAAATGAAGCAAAAATGCAAATACTTGCTCCAATGTATAAAGGGGAAAATGGGATTGATAATCTAAATTTGATTTTACAAAAAATATATAATCCTAGAAGTGCTAATAAGAATGAAATGATTTATGGTGATGTAATATATAGAGAAGGGGATAAAGTATTACAACTAGTAAATGACTTAGATAAAAATGTTTTTAATGGAGATATTGGTTTTATTAAATTAATTGATTCAAAAGACATAGTTATAGATTTTGAAGGTAATAAAGTTACATACTTAAAAAAAGATCTAAAACAAATTAAACATGCTTATGCTATAACTATTCATAAATCTCAGGGTTCCGAGTTTGAACATGTTATTATGCCAGTTGTGAGCAATTATTATAAAATGCTTTATAATAAACTTATTTATACTGGAGTATCAAGAGCTAAGAAATCTCTAACTATAATCGGAGATCCCATGGCTTTTGCTAGAGCCGTTAATAATAATTATTCACAAAATCGTAAAACTACTTTAAAAGATAAAATAATTGAAGTATATAATTTAAAAGTTTAGACATACTACCTATAGAGGTGAAGCGTGAAAAAATTTTTAACAGTAGCTGGAGCTCTTAGTATTGTTGGCTTAATTGGTGGTTCTGTATATATGATGCAAAATCAAAGTATGAAAAAAACTGCTGGTAGAAAAGTATTAAAAGCTATGGATAATGCTGAGAGTATGATTGCTAAAAAAATGAATTAAAAAAGGACACTTTTATTATTTGTCCTTTTTATTTTGTCTTGTTAAGTAAATATTTTCTTGATGCTTAATGTAAGCATTTTTTTCTTGAATTTTTTGAATTTTTTTAACTCGTTTAGTTATTTCTTTAGATTTTACTTTAATAGATTCTTCTATATTTTCTAAAAATGGTATTTGCATGTCTAATTCAGGAATATATAAAGTATTATTTAAAATTTTGCCATTATCATCAAGATATGCTACTACACATATTTTTTGACCTAAAATGTAAATGTCATAAAATCCACTGTAGCCGGTCTTATTTGTTGCTATATCAGAAAATCCTTCAGAAATTATATATTTGTCTTCTAAATCATATAAGTACCATAAGTTATTTTTATTAATAGCTATAGTAAATTCATCTAAAACTTTATATACTTTATCTGAATCAAATTGTTCAATTTCAGCATCTTTAGGAGTTTTAAGTTGAATGATATCATTTTGTATTAAAAGATATGTAATTATTTCTTTAGGACTATCAACACAAATAATTGTAGTATCATCACTTACAAAATTAATGGCATAGTGTTCTGATAAATCAGTTATTTTAGTACCATCTAAAGTATATACTTCACTTTTAAGTAAATCTTTACCTTCATATTCTTCAAGTATTTTAAAATGTTTAAAATTATGTTCAAATTTTTCCATAAATTCGTCCTTTCTAAAAATTTGTAAAATTATTATATCACTTATTCCTTAATTTGACAAATTTTTTAAATAAAATATTATATAATGTTTGTGGTGATACTATGAAACCTTATATTAAAGTCTTAATTGCAGCAGTAATTATTGGAGTTTTTACAGCATTTTTTTTCTATAATGATATTAAAAATGAAGTAATTGCTATTACTAATAATAATAGTGAAATATCTTTATTTCAAGTCGGAGTATTTAAAGTATATGATAATGCTATAAACTTTACAAAAAACTTTGATGATGCTTTTATTTATGAAGATAATGATCTTTACCGTGTTATAATTGGAGCCTCTTACCATAATGAGGCTAAAATTAAATTAGAAGAGTATTTTACTAGCCAAAATATTACTTATTATATTAAAGAGATAAAAGTTAAAGAAAATTTTATTGAAGAAATTACTAATTTGGAATTAGTTCTTATAAAATGTGAAAGTGATGAAGCTAAAAAAGCTTTAAATAAATCAATAATAAATGCATTAAAGCCGTATTTAAGTTAATAATAATAGTATGTTAAGAAAATATAAAGATTATATATTATTACTTTTATTATTTTTAAGTATTATATTTATAAATAATATAAATTATTTTGTTATGCCAAATGATATAGATATAAACTCTATTAAAGATGATTATACTAAACATTTAGAAAATGAATATAATGAATTATTAAAGATAAATGAAATAGATTATAATACCAATTTAAATATAACTATATCTAGAATATTATATCGGGATATTTATGATTATCATAATTATATTACAATTTATAAAGGAAGTGATGATTTTATCAACGAAGATATGGTTGTAGTAAATAATAATGGTTTAGTTGGAGTAATAACAAATGTTAATAAAAACAATAGTAGGGTTCGTCTTATTACTAGTAATGATTCTAATATATCTGTTAGAATAAATGAAGCATTTGGGATTCTTAAAGTCAGTAATGGATCTTTGATAGTAAGTGATCTAAGTAATTATGACAATATTTCTGTTGGAGATAAAATATATACATCAGGCATTGGTAATCTAATCGGTGATATCTATATTGGTGAGGTTAGTAATATTTCTCTAAATAGTACTAATATTGAGAAAATAATTACTGTAACTCCAGCAGTTGATTTTGATAATTTAAAATATATTGCGGTGATTAGTTATGATTAATTTGATACTTGATATTTTAATTTATAATTATACTAACTATTTATCTTTTTTCTTTTTAGTTGATTTAAATAAAAGAAAATTACTTATAAATATTGGCATTGCTTTAATAATTGATTATATAATGGGTATGTATGTATATAATTTAATATTTATATTAGTTATATATTTAATTACTAAATTAATAAAAATAAATATGCATAACTTACTTAATTATTATTTATATAATATATCTATTATTCTAATATATTATATTTTTAGTAATATTATATTTAATTATATTATTATTTTAAATTTCTTAAATGTACTAATTATTAATAGTATCTTTATTCTAATAAGTTATAAAAAGGAGATTAATTTCATAACATTATCTAGGTGATTCTATGGATGAATACATAAATAACTTTAAAAATAAAAAGAAAAGTTTCAAAAAAGAAGTTAAAATAAGTAAAAAGAAATTAAATACCTTTATAACTAAATTTATGATTTCCATTATCTTTTTCTTAGTAAGTGTAATATTTACTAATTTTAGTGATGAAAATCTACTTATGTATAAAGAATATGTCTTTACGGAATCTTTGCCTTTTACCAAAATTAAAGGATGGTATGAAGAATTATTTGGGGAAGTCCTACCAAGCGATGAATTTACTCAAACAGTATTTAATGGCAAACTTATTTATAAAGAGATAAGTGATTATTATGATGGCGAGAAAATGGTCGTTAATACTAACACTTTAGTAAATAACTTAACTAGTGGTGTAGTAGTATTTTCTGGAGTTAAAGAAAACTATGGTAATACTGTAATTATTCAAGGAATTGATGGAGCTGATATTTGGTATGGAAACCTCAATAATGTATCTGTTAATTTATATGATTATGTAGAAGAGGGCACAGTTATCGGGGAAACCAATGGTGAAGAATTATATTTAGTAATTAAAAAAGATAACGAATTTATTAAATATGAAGATTATCAAAGTTAATCCTTTAACTCTTTATTTTTTATTACTTTTCTTTTTATGTGGCTTTATAAAAATTGGTTTAATTATCTTTTTTATTGTAATATTTCATGAACTTGGACACGCTTTAATACTTAAATTATTTAAATATAAAATAATTGATATAACCATTTATCCTTTCGGAGGTATTATAAAAGCCGATAAAGATATAAATACTCCAACAAATAAAGAATTACTTATATCAAGCGGAGGAATACTTGCTCAAATTATTCTTTTTATAATAATTTATTTAATACCTTTAAATATATTAACTAAAGAACTACTTTATAAATATAATTTATCTATTATGTTATTTAATATATTACCTATTATTCCTCTAGATGGAAGTATTATAATAAATTCCTTACTTAATAAAATACTACCATATAAACAATCATATTACTTATATATAATTATATCTATTATATTTACAATAATATATTTATTTTTTAATTATTGGTATTCTATAAATAATTATTTAATAGTTTCTTTATTTATTATTAAAACCTATTATGCTATTAAAAATTATAAATATCTAAAAACAAGGTTTTTACTTGAGCGATATTTAAATAAATATGAATTTAAATATCTATCAACTAAAACTGGTAATTTAGATATATTAAAGTTAGATACTTACCAGTATTTTAAAGAACAAGATCATATTATTAGTGAACGCACTAAACTAAAAGAAAAATTTGACAAAATAACTTATGAGTGATAGTATATAAATCAAGTTTTTAGATGAAGAAAGGAAGAGATAATATGCATAAAAATTTAATTAAAGTAAATGAGATGCTTGCATTTGCTAATAATAATGAAGGAGCTATTAGTTTAATTAGTAAAAAAACTAATGACTATTCTTTTGAAGATATTATAAGTAAAGAACAAGAAATAGATGAATTAGGTATGGATTTTAAAAATAAAAATACCGAAAATGAAAACTTTGTAAAAAATAAAAAAAACCTAATCATAGATTTATTAATGGGGCTTTTTACATTATTTGGGCTTCTGGCATCAGTTGTATTATTCACAACCGTAATACATTCTAGTGGTATAACAATAGGGTCTTCCATATTATTAGGTTCATTTTTGTTCATAGTTTTTACTCCAATAACTTTAAAAGTTTTTATTAAGGAGTGTATTCAATATAAAAAAGAAATTAAAAATTTTGAAGAAGTAAAAGAAGAGTTAGAAAGAGTAAGAGAATTATTAAACAGTAAAAAAGAAGAATTAGAAAAAATGTTAGATAAAGTAGATTTTAGGGAATATACTGACAAAAAACAAATAGAAAATATTATAAGTAATATGTTTGGTATTACTCAAAGTAATGAAGTGGATAATACTTTAAATAAAGATGAAAGTAATACTATAAACCTAGATGGACCTATATTAACTAGAAGAAAAGATGTTTAACAATGCATACAGGATTAATTGATATTGATGAATTTAATGCTATAGCTATAAATGAATTTGGAGAAAAATCTTTAGTAAGTAAAGATGATAATATTTATAGTTTTAGAGAAATTTTTAAAAAAGAAGAACTGTCAGAAAATTTAGAAAATAAGTTAAAAGAAAAGAAAAAAGAAATGGAATTATACGAACTTAGTTTAGATAAATCTGAATTGTTTTTTAAAATTATATATGTTACTTTTGAAATTATAGTTTTACTAAGTAGTTTAATAATAGCTATAAGTTTATTAATAAGTTATAATTTCTTTGGCCTTCTTTGGTTTATTCCAAGTATTGTTTCTATAAATAGTTTAATTAGCGATTTAAATGTTGCTAAAAATATTATAGATGAAAAAAGAATATATGAACAAAAGAAAGATAAAATAAAAGAAATAGAAAAATCTTTAAGTTTATTAAATGAACATATAAAAGATATAAAGAAAAAAGTTAATTTCAAAGAAGATTTTAATATTAAAGCAATTGAAAATGCTATAAAGAAAGCTCATGGAATTGATGTAACAAATAAAGATACAATAAAGTATGTTAGAGAAGATACAAAAAAATTAGTAAGAAGTAAACCAAATGGAGTTGACAAGTAGGGTATAATTTGGTAAAATGAATTCGTTATTTTAAGTAATTTCTTAAAAAACCGCACTAAAATGGTTAAAAAACACTTTTGTGTACCATAAGGGCGTGACTTCGAATGTGAGGAGGTATGAAATGAAAGCTATATTTGAAACTGGTGGAAAACAATATTATGTATCTGAGGGTGATACATTATATGTTGAAAAACTTAATGCAGAAGCTGGTAGTGAAGTAAAATTTGATAAAGTTTTATTTTACAATGGTGTTGTTGGTAATCCTTATGTTTCTGGGGTTTCTGTAGTATGTACTGTTGAAAAACATGGAAAGAATCCTAAAATCAAAGTATTTAAATACAGACCAAAGAAAAAATATCGTAAGACTCAAGGTCATCGCCAACCATATACTAAATTAGTAGTTAAAAAGATTGGCTAATGATTAAGGTTTATGCGAATAATAATAATATTGTTATTACTGGTCATGCCGGATTTAATGATTATGGCAAGGATATTGTTTGTGCTAGTGCATCAAGTATTGTTATAACAAGTATTAATGCTTGCTTAAATATTGATGCAAAATCTATTGTTTATAAGAATGAATTAGATAAACTTACAATAGATATTAAAAGTGATAATAATGTTATTTTAAAAATACTAGATAATATGCTAAACATGTTAAGTGAATTAGCAAATGATTATCCCAAAAATGTAAAAATAATTAAGGAGGAAAAACTATGAATTTTATGAAGTTAAACATCCAATTATTTGCTCATGTTAAAGCTCAAGGTTCAACTAAAAACGGTAGAGATTCTGCTGGTCGTAGACTTGGAGCTAAAGCTAGTGATGGCCAAAAAGTTTTAGCTGGTTCAATTATATATCGTCAAAGAGGAACTAAAATTTATCCAGGAACAAATGTTGGAATGGGCCGTGATCATACTTTATTTGCCAAAGTTGCTGGTGTAGTAAAATATGAAAGAACAGGCAAAAATAGAAAAAAGGTAAGTGTTTACGAAGCTTAAGTTAAAAGTAACCTAAATGGTTGCTTTTAAAAATTGTTAAAAAAGTATTTACAAATAGAAAATAGTTTGGTATAATTTAATTACTGGTGGATATAATATATATGTAGATATTATATCTACTCCGGGACTGATAACCCTAGTTTAAATATACTAGTTCTTTCTTGGTTTGAGGTTCTGACCCGCGTTGGCGTATAGCCGCTTCAAAAGGCAACCATTAGGTTGCTTTTTGAATGT
>CALVYM010000029.1 GCA_944372205.1 uncultured Bacilli bacterium | reverse complement strand
GATGATTGTTTTTAGATTATAAGAATATTATACTAAAATTGTAATTAAACAGGCAAGTGTCGGTTTAATGAAAGGGGGAGGTAAAATGGCTAAATCTAAGTTAGTAAAGGCTAATAAGAAAATCGAAAAAGTGGTAACGGGAGGTTACGAAAAGACACGTGATACTGTAGTGGGTGGCTATAAAAAAGTCGAAGATACTGTCCTTAGTGGTTATAAGAGGATTGAAGATAAGTTTGTAGATCAGTTTTTAACTAAAGATGGTGAAACAGTAGAGGAAGCTAAAGCTAGATTAAGAGAAAAAACTGAAAAGAAAGGTGAATAACAATGAAGAAGGAAACATTATTAGAAATTATTTTAGGAACGGTTGGAGGTCTTATATTTGCTCTTGGTATGTGTATGTGTTTAATACCAGAGTGGGATTTATTTAATGCGGGAGTAGTAGTGGCAACCTTAGGGTTTATCATTTTACTTTGTATTATTCCTGTTTATAAATCTAATCAGCCTAGTAAGCCACATAAACCAGTGAATTTTGGGCTTGTTATGGCTTGGGTTATTGGGATTATTGGAGCTTTAGTTATGGGTTTTGGTATGAGCAAGACGATGGTTGATGGTGCTGGAAGTGGTGACATGCTTATGGGTATTATTTTTGGTATTATTGGTTTAATTGTTTGTGTTTTAGATTATCCAGTGTATTCTTATTTAAAGAAAGATAAGGATAATTAATTAGGGAAGTGAAACTTCCTTTTATTATTTAATGTTTTAAAAGTTGAGGATATTTATGAAAAAGATTATTAATAAGCTTTTATTTCCTAACAGATTTGTAGGGATATTTTTCTTTATTTTGGGCTTTGGTTTACTTATTTATGTTTTTGGTTTTCATTTAGAGGGTACTATTATATCTTATATTGCTTATTTTTTATCGACTTATGCTTTAATTTTGTTTTGTATTTGGTTTTATAGAGCTTGTAAGAATGGGAATGAATATATTAAACAAAACAGCAAATTATATAAAACTTATAATGAGAATTATAAACTTATAACAAAAAGATTTATTTATGTATCTCTTGTTATTAATTTAATATATGGAGTTTTTAAGTTAAGTGCGGGGATTTATTATAAATCTGCTTGGTTTATTACTTTTGCAGTTTATTATTTATTACTTTGTTTTATGAAGTTTTCACTTATTAAAAGTATTAAGAAAGATGAGTTTGGTCATGATTTAAAAAGTGAGTATAAGAAGTTAAGATTAACAGGTGTGATATTACTTTTATTAGATATTGTTTTATCTGGCATGATTATTTTAATTATTCATCAAGATCAAACATTTGTCTATCCAGGAACTTTGATTTATATAGTGGCTTTATATGATTTTTATTTAATTATAAGTGCTTTGGTAAATGTGTTTAAACAAAGAAAATTTAAAAGTCCTATTTTATCAGCTAATAAGTTTATCAGTTTAATAGTAGCAATGATTTCTTTAGAAGTGGCGATGATATATCAGTTTGGTAGTAATGATAGTGAGTTTAAACTGGTTATGACAATGGTCACTGGTTTTGTGGTGGCAATTGTTAATTCTTTTATGGCTATTTATATGATAGTTAAGGCTAATAAGAATTTAGAAAGACTTTAATTATTATGTTTCTTGTGATATTATAAAAAACGGTGATGTTAATGAAAAAACAATACGTTATTTATGCCGATGAATCACATAGAAAAGGTAAATATTTTAGTAATTTTTATGGAGGGGCATTAATTTCATATAGTGCGCTTGAAAAAATAAGTAAGGATTTAAACCAAAAGAAGGAAGAACTAAACTTATTTCAAGAGATTAAATGGACTAAAGTAACTGAACAATATTTGGATAAGTATATAGAACTTATTAATTACTTTTTTGAGTATGTAAAGTCTAATAAAATTAAGATTAGAATTATGTTTCGTCAAAATGCTTTGGTACCTCAAAATCTTACTAGAGAACAAGAGGAAAAAGAATATTTTTTACTTTATTATCAATTTATTAAACATAGTTTTGGTATTGATTATTGTAATTTAAAAGAAAAAAATCAGGTTATTTTAAAAGTATATTTTGATAAATTACCTGATACTAAAAAGAAAAATAGAGAATTTAAAGGTTATATTTATGCTTTAAATGATTTTTTTTGTTTAAATAATGTGCATATTTATAATGAGGATATTGCCGAAGTAGATTCTAAAAATCACATAATATTACAATGTATGGATGTTATTTTAGGAGCGATGAATTTTAAATTAAATGATATGGATAAAGAAAAAATTCCTGGTAGTAATAGAAGAGGTAAAAGAACTATTGCTAAAGCTAAATTGTATAAAGAAATTCTAAAAAATATTAGACAACTTTATCCTCGTTTCAATATAGGAATTTCTACGGGGCTTAGGAATGATATAACTAATCATTGGAATGATCCTTATAGACATTGGTGTTTTAAATCAAAAAATAGTTATTTTGATTTTAAATTAACAAAAAAATCAAAATAAAAACTCCATCTTTCCTACATAAACCTTTTACGTAATACGTAAAGCTTCGGTTAGACAGAGTTTTTCTATAACAATAATAGCATTTTTTATCTATTATTGTCAATATTATTATATGTATTTTTGTTTTGGTTATGATTGTATTTTAATTTTTCTGCACGTAAAAAACTTCCCAGAAAACTATCCCCTAAAAAAAATTACTGTATTTATTTACAGTAGTTTTTGTATGTTTATTATTTTCTAATGTACTCATAAATGTCTTTTTCATCGACATTTAAATATTTGCACTATTTATCAATAAGTAAGATATCTATTTGTTGAGCTAATCCGTTTGCATATTTTTTTTTATTGTTTTAAAATCTGTTTCAGTATTTTTTATAAATTGATTAATACTGATATTTTTTTTGTTTAACAATTTTCCAAGTTTAAATAGACAGTAGCCATTTGGCAAATCTACTTTAATAATATCTTTGGATACTCCGCTTGTTTGCATGTATGACTACCACCTTTAATTTAATTTTACAAATATATAAGGCGATTGACTATTGGGTAATATTTCGATATAGTGAATTTAATAGTTATTATGATAGAACTAGATGTTTTTATACATATTTATAATATTTTGAATTATAACTTGACTCTCCAGTTTACTGGAAAATTATAATGTTTATATAGTTAAGGGGGAAAAATAGAAAAAGTAAAACGTTATCTTATACCCAAGGTAAAATAATTGGTTTTGTTTTACTATTTCTTTTAAGTTTATTATTCGCTTTTCTTTGCACTTTTAATTGTCCCATGGTTTGGCTTTTACTACTTTCATATTTAATTACAATTATTTATTTGGCTCATGCAGTTATTAACACTATAGGAATATACAGTTTTAGAAAAAAGCAAAAATTTAGTAATACGATTTTGATAGATGAAAATGGAATTACTGATGAATCTTACTATGGAATAAAAATGATATTTAAATGGGAAAAGATTACGGGTGTAGTTATTGGAAAACATACTATAACTATATTAACGGATACTCCAGTATATTTTTACTTTGATATTGCTAAAAAGGAAGATGTTATTAAAGCTGTAGAGAAGTATGGTAATAAAAATTTAATTATAGAATAAAAAAGTAATTTGGTAAGTGATTTACTGAATTACTTTTTAGTTTTAAATAAAATAGATTGCAAAAAATATTATTTTTTGTAGATAATTTGCATTTTATTGCAAATTATTTTATTTTGTGATATGATTTATTTAGGTGATGAAAGGTGATAGAAAGAAATGAGTATTTAGATGAACTTAAAAGATGGAAAGATAAAGATTTAATAAAGGTAATAACTGGAATAAGAAGATGTGGCAAATCTACTTTATTTGAGCTTTTTATAGATTATTTGAAACAAACTGGAGTAAAAGATGATCACATTATATCAATTAATCTTGAATCTCCCGAATATGATTTTAAAGATTATAAAGAACTTTATGATTATGTTAATGAGAAGATAAAAGATAATGATATGTATTATGTATTTTTGGATGAGGTACAAGTTGTAGAAAAATTTGAAAAAGCAGTTGATGGATTATATATAAAGAAAAATGTTGATGAATATATAACTGGTTCTAATGCTTATCTTTTATCTGGTGAACTTGCAACATTACTTTCTGGTAGGTATATAGAAATTAAGATGTTACCTTTATCTTTTAAAGAGTATGCGGATTATTATAAATCTGAAGGTGATGAAAAATTATATTTAAAATATGTAAATAGTAGTTCTATGCCTTATGCTTTAAAATTAGATAGTCAAGATGAAATTGATAAATATTTGGATAGTATTTATAATACAATAATTGTTAAAGATATTGCTGTAAGAAAAAAAATATCTGATACTGGGGTACTTAGAAGTATATCTGAGTTTATGTTTGCTAGTGTTGGTAACTTATTATCAGTAAAGAAAATAGCTGATACTTTAGCTTCAAATGGTAGATCAATTTCTGTTCATACTGTAAAAAGTTATTTAAATTCACTTGTCGAGAGCTTTATTTTTAATAAGGTATCTAGATATGATATAAAAGGAAAACAGTATTTGCAAAGTGGCGATAAATATTATGCTACTGATGTTACAATGAGATATGCTTTGCTTGGTAGAAAAAATATTGATTTAGGTCATGTTTTAGAAAATATAGTATATTTGGAATTATTAAGAAGAGGATATAAAATTTATGTTGGTAAATCTGGCGATAAAGAAATAGATTTTGTGGCAGAAAATAGTAGGGGTATACAGTATTTTCAAGTTGCTTATACAGTAAGAGATGAGAAAACTTTGGAAAGAGAGCTTTCAGCATTAGAATCTATAAATGATCATTATCCAAAATTTATACTAACTATGGATGTTGATCCTGAGGTAGATTATAATGGAATAAGAAAAATGAATGTACTTGATTGGTTATTAGATAAGTAATTTTATATATTGGAAAGTACTATAGTTATAATATAAAGTTTGAGGAGTGTGTTAGAATGCTTAAAGTTGAATTGACAGAAAATTATGCTGGAGTAACAATATATGGTGATTATAATGATTTAGACTTTTTATATGATTCTATAAATTATTTAATTCGTGGTGATGGAGAAAATATTCAAGAGTATATGATGCAGAATCATTTATATAGTTTTTTATATGAGTTAAGACATGCATATCAGGGTCAAAGAGGTGCTGAATTAATTGATAATGATTTAAATGAATATACTAGAGAATGGCTTGGATTTAAAAAGAAAGATGTAACTGATAAAAATATTTATTTTTGTTTTAACTATCTTTTACCAGATATATTTTTAGATATGATGTTGATAAAGTATTTTATCATAAAATTAGATAAAAAGTTTAATGATATATATAATCCGTATATAAATATGGCAAATTATTTTTATTCTTTGGTATTACATTCGCTTGAAAATTTTCTTACAGAGCGTAGGTTTAATAAAATAAAAAAGGGTTTATTAGAATCTGTGATAAGTGATAAATTGTTTGTTCTACAGTGGTTTGAAGTTATATCTGTTGATTATGCGAATATGACTAAAGAACATAGAAAAAAAGAATTTATGCATATTATGGAAGCAATATATAATTATGGTGATTATGAGGGCTATTATGAGATGAAGAAAAAAATGGAAGATTTATGTAAAGAAAAAGAATGTAATTTGGATGCTATACATTACGAAGGTTACCCTGAAGATATGGAGTGGTAATTTATGAAAATAGGAAGAAATGAACCATGCCCATGTGGAAGCGGTAAAAAGTATAAAAAATGTTGTTTGAATAAACCAAAGGAAAATATTAAAGATTTTATAGGTGATATTGATTTGTCAGATTTTTTTGAAAGTCATAATGATTATATTCACAATAGAAAAGTTAAAAATCCTGAGATTAATGAGAAATTATTAAATATTTATGATAATAGTGATAGTTTGAGCGCTAAAGAGATAATTGATGGTTATTTAGATGTTATGAATTATGTTCTTGATTATGCAACCGAAAAAGATATACATACTATTAAAGAACTAGATGAGGAAGATTTAGTTGGTGATTTTTTAATAAATATTATTGGTGATTTTGAAATGGAAATTTTTAATCTTGATAAAGAAGATTATGATTTGAATATTACAAATCAGTATTTTGATAGATTGATTACTGTGTTAGATTTGGATTATGATAATTATGAAAGTAGTTTAAGAGGTAAAACACATAATTTGTTTCGGCTTGGAAAAATTGAAGATGGTGAAAAGTTAATGTTAGACCTCATTGATGAAAAGCACAATTCTATTTATCCATTTGTAGAATTAGTTGATGATTTTGTAATGATTGGTGATTTGAATAAAGCTAAATATTATTATGATTTGGGTATGAAAAATACTGGGTTTGCTGATTTAGATATACTTGCAGAACGAAGTGGAGATTTTAAATAATAATTTTTATAATTAGGAGGTTTAGACTATGAGTGAAAAAGAATTAGATTCAAGTTTAAATGAATATATAGAAAATCCTAAAACTGACAATTATGTTAGGCAAGTGCAGTGGGATATGGCTATTGGACTTCAAGAAGTTGATAATCTAAAACCTTCTAAATATTTAGAAAAGTTATCAGAAGAAAATGTAGATGGTAATTTAACTATTGAAGATGCATTAAACAAATTAAAAAAATACTATACTGAAAAAGGCGAAACTGGTGATACAAATTATGATGAATTAGAATGTGATTTTGTGGCTACTAGAATGGCCTTGTTATTAAATGAGGACAAATTTGAGTTATCGGTATATTATTTAAAATATGTCCATAAGTGTTTATTTCAAGATGTTTATGAGTTTGCGGGTGAATTTAGGAAAATAGATTTTTCTAAACATGAAAAGATTTTGAATAATGATTCTGTGGCTTATGGTGACTGTACGACTTTAAGAGAGTCTTTGGAATATGATATTTCTTTAGAAAAGGAAAAAAATTATAATAAAATGAATATGGTAGAAGTAATTAATAATATAACTAAATTTACATCTAGTATATGGCAAGTTCATCCTTTTAGAGAAGGTAATACGAGAACTATCGCATTATTTATTCAGAAATATTTAATTAGTTTGGGATATAATGTCGACAATTCATTATTTAAAGATAAATCGGTCTATTTTAGAAATGCATTAGTTAGAAGTAATTATTTTAATAATTACTTAGATATAAAAGAAGATAATAGTTATTTAATTAAGTTTTATGAAAATTTATTGTTGGGTAAAAATAATAATTTACATTCACGTGATTTGATTGTTAGAGAGTTATTTGATAAAGAGAATTAGATTTCTCTTTTTTTGTAATGAATTGCAAAAAAAAACAGAAACTTGATTTTTGGGTTTCTGTTTTTATACTATTTTAGTATTCATAGGTTTCAGTAGAACAATCACCATCTACACAGTTGCAGTCTAAGTCATTAGCAGAAACGCTCTTGATTCCTGTAGTTGAAGTAGATTCAATATTAGTTCCATTATAGAATTTGTTAATAAATGTTAAAGCATCCATAATTTCACCTCCTTTCATTTATATATTTTTTCATGGTTGGAGATAACCATCTTAAAAAGCATCCACCACCACAAATATTCCATTTATCACATTTGCTACATTTTTCTAAAGGATAAGTGTTTATTTTGTTTCTAAATTCTTGTGCGGTTTCAGAATTCCAAAATTCAATAATTTTGTTAGGAGCAATGTTTTTTTTATTTAATGCAATGTTTAAAAAATGATTACATGGTAAAATATTGAAGTTTGTATCAAAAATTATCCCTTTTCCTTTCCCAATATGACAGCATGTTGTAATTCTTTTTTTGTCTATTAAATTTTTCAATAGTTTATTTGATAAACAGCATAATGGTAAGGACATTTCAATAGAATAATTTATTTGACTATTTTCAAATTTATTATATACGTATTCACAAATAAATACTAATTCATCAATGCTTGGACCATTATCTTTTTCTGAAGATATAGATGGTTTATAAAATTGAAAAGATATGTTATTTAAACCATTATTATTTATTATTTCGAAAAGTTCATCAATTTTTTGAGTGTCATTTGAACAAAGTACATATGATAGGCTGATATTAACTCCCAATTTTTCAAGATTTTTATAACCATCAATAGCTTTTTGCAAACCATATACTTTAGTGTTTGCAAGATATTCTAATTCACTAGTACCTTTTAAAGAAATATTTACAGATTTTAAACCTGCATCTATAAGTGTTTTAGCAAAATCATAATTAGAAAATTTTATTCCATTGCTCGCCATAGAAACATTGATATTTTCTTTGCTAATAGCTTTGATTATTTTAGTAATATCTTTATATATAGTTGGTTCTCCACCAATCAAAATTGCTTTTCTTATACCAATTTTAGGTAACATCTTTATATATTTTTTAGATAATTCATAATCCATTGTTAAAGATTTATCTTCATAATCATTTGCATAACACCATGTACATTTACAATTACAGCTTCTATTAGTTGTAAACCATGCTACTCTTGGAAAAACAGTATCACTTATATTTATTAAATATCTATTAATTATTTTATTGTTTTGTTTATCTGTTACTGTTTTTTCAAGTATACCTCCATTATTTAAAATAACTTTTTTAGATCCTTTGTTGTCACTATAACAGGTTATTAAAATTTTATTAATTGGCATTTTTTTATACCATTTAATTGCAAGATCTAATGCTTTGGTAGCATATCCTTTTTTTCTTTTTAAAGGATGAATGTAGTAGGCAACATGTCCAAGTCTTTCAAAATAGTCTTTATTTAACAAATGTCTTAAATCTATTGTACCAACCACTTCATCATTTTCAATTATCCATTTCATTGATGATGGTACATCACGTTTTGATATATTTTTACCTTTAGCACGGTCTTTTAATCGGTTAATCATTGCATCAAAACTTTCATTTTCTCTATAAGCATTGCCCATCTCGTTTATATCTCCATTTGCTTTAGCACATTTAACTAACTCAAAATAAGAATCTTTATATTTTGGTGTTGGATTGATTAATTTCATTTATATCATACTCCTTATTTAGCTAATATTTATTTGTTATTGTATAAATTAAAAATATTAGATTGTGAAATTGAAAACAAGGTTAATGTTTTAATATTTTTTGGTTAAAACTTTTTATTTTTGTATCACAAGCTTTTAGTTATAAGTATTATATATTTGTTATTAATATGTTTTTGGGTATTATAAATTAAGCTATTGTAAGTTGTCTTATTTATAAAATTTATTTAAAACTAAAATTATATTTTTTTTAATATACTATTTTTTTCTTGTTATTGCAAGGTTTTTAGATAGAAAATAGTGGATATTTAAAAAAAATTGCAATCAAAGGCAAACTTTTTAGTTATAGATTATTTTTTAGACCATCAGTTATTAATTTTGAGGCGATGTTAATAGTTTCTTCAATAGGTACTTTTTTACCTTCTAGGCACCAAGTTCTATACATATTTACGGTAGCTGAATTTAGGTAGGTTAATATCATTTTAGATTTAAAATCATCTAAATTATAAATGCTTTTGAAGTTATCTTTACCAAAATTTCTGACTTTGGTATTTATGATTTCTCTTAAATAGTTATAGTCAATGTTGTTGTTTAGTTTTTCAAAAAGGGGACTACTACTAGTAAACATAAAGTAGTCTTTGACAATTCTTTTAGGATTTTCAATATGGTCATAGTCTTTAGTGTATTCTAGAAATTTTTTAGTCATTTCACTTAGTATTTCATTTAAAATATCATCGATTGAGTCATAGTGGAGATAGAATGTTCGTCTATTAATCATGGCTTTTTCACATAACTGTTTGACAGTTATTTTTTCATAGTCCATTTCTAAAAATAATTCTTTAAAATTTTCTTTTAATAGTTTTTTGGTACGCTGAACTCTTAAATCATCTTTCAAAAAAATCACTCCTTTTACACATTTTTTAAAATCTGTGAATTATTTCCCATCTAAAGAAAAAACGTGGTGTCAAATTGTTTATAGCTTTATTATAATGTAAATGTAAAATTCAAGCAACAGGTGTGAATAAAAAAGGAGATGATAAATTTGTGAAAAGTTTAGTTGTCTATTTTAGCTGTTATGGTGAGACAGAAGAATTTGCGAAAGAAATAGCTGAAGTAGTTCACGGTGATTTATTTAAATTAGAACCAAAGATAGCTTATGATAGTGATACTAGTCATTATGAGGCTTTAGCTGATTTAACTAAAACTGAAAGAGATAAGGGAGTTTTACCTGAGATTAAAAAGTATCCTGATGTTTCTTCATATGACTATATATTTATAGGTTATCCAATGTGGTGGTATACATATCCACAGATTATCAGGACATTTATTAAGAATATGGATTTAAGTGGTAAAGTGATTATTCCATTTAATACTCATGAAGGCTCTGGTGATGGTGGAACTTATAAGGAACTACAAGATGAACTTAAAAATTCTAAAGTACTTATGGGACTTCCAATTAAGGGAGCTAATATGAAGTACGATCAAAAAGGGAATATTAAAGAATGGTTAGATTCTTTAAGAATTAATTTTTAAATAAAGGTTATATTAAAAGAGGAGGAGATAGATTATGGATTATATTAAATTAAACGATGGTAATAAGATGCCGACACTTGGACTTGGAACATTTTTACTTAGTCCAAAAGATGCGGAGGAGGCTGTTTATAATGCTTTAAAAGATGGTTATAGATTAATTGATACTGCAAATGCTTATATGAATGAAAGAGCTGTTGGTAGAGGAATTAAGAAAAGTGGAGTAGCTAGAGAAGATATTTTTCTTGAATCAAAGTTATGGCCAACAGTTTATACAAAAGAAACAGCTATTGATGAGATTAGTTATGTTGTCGGTGATATGACCGATAGTAAAACAGTAGAAGAGGTAATTTCTACAGCTACCAATAAATTTGTTTTTAGTTAATAATGCGGGATGGTGTCCTGTTCAATCTATTATGGATATGAAAATAGAAGATTATAACAAGGCTTTTGATTTGGATGTTAAAGTGGTTGTTGATTTAACGATTAAAGCTTTACCTTATATTATAGAATGTAAAGGCAGTATTATTAATTTATCTAGTGTTGGAGCAACACATCCTGGGGTTAATTTATCAATGTATGTTGGGGCGAAAGCTGCTATTGAAAACTTTACAAGAGTTTGGGCTTTGGAGCTTGCGGATAAAGGTGTTAGAGTAAATGCGATTGCCCCTGGAGCTATCAGGACAAATATTTGGGATGTTCCAGGACTTACTAAAGAAGAGTCTAAGAAACACGAAGATAGTATTGCTAAAACTATTCCGTTTAAGAGATTTGGAACACCAGAAGAAGTGGCTAATGTGGCTTATTTCTTAGCTAGTGATGAGGCTAGTTATGTTAGTGGTTCTGTTTATGCAGTTGATGGAGGACAAGGAGCTTTATAAAAAATGCTTGACCTAGAGCCCGCACCATTATGTATAATGTGATTAAAGGTAGATGGTTACCTTAAAGAAAGGATGATTTTATATGAATAAGAATGTGGTTATAGGTATTGTGATAGTAGTATTAATTGTTGTTATTGGTGTGGTCGCATATTTTATGCTAGGTAACAATGATAATCAAACTGACAATACGGATCTGAATGACAATGGAAATGTCAGTGAAAATACTGATAATAGTGCGACTGATGACAATAGTGGAAGTGTAGGTTCAAATGTTTTAGTTATTTATTATTCCGCACAAGGACATACTAAAGAGGTTTCTGAGAGGATTGCTGATAATTTAAATGCTGACATTTTTGAAATTACACCTGCTGATCCTTATACTGATGATGATTTGAACTGGACTGATGATAATTCGAGAGTGTCTAGAGAGCACAATGATGAATCTTTAAGAGATGTAGAACTTACGACAACTGAAGTAACTAATTGGGATAGTTATGATACGGTTTTAATCGGTTATCCTATTTGGTGGGGAATTGCCGCTTGGCCAGTAGATACTTTTGTTAAAGCTAATGATTTTACTGGTAAGACAGTTATTCCATTTTGTACATCTGCTTCATCTGGTTTAGGTGAAAGTGGAAGTTTACTTGCTGATGAGGCAGGAACAGGAAACTGGTTAGAAGGTCATCGTTTTAGTTCTAATCCATCAGATTCTGATGTCGATGCGTGGACAGATAGTTTGAAATAAAAAAATGATGGCATTTAGTCATCATTTTGGCTGTATTATAAATAGTGTTGGTGAGTAAAAATCACTGACACTATTTTAGTATAAAAAAGACATGTAATCTGATA
>CALVYM010000028.1 GCA_944372205.1 uncultured Bacilli bacterium | reverse complement strand
TAAAGTCGTATATTAAGAAAGCTATAGTGAAAAATAACTATAGTGTTTTTTATTTATAAATAAGTCTTTTTATCAAAAATTAACATACAAAATAAATTTGTTTGTAAGTGAATATTACTATAGTATTTTGGAATATTTGAATAACATAATCGTATAATTAGATGAATGAGTTAGAAAAAAGGAAGTTGATATATGACTTGTTTATCTAAAAGCATTAGTTTAGAAATTATGAAGTTTTTCTTAAATACTAGTGTTCCAAAAATTTTAAGTGAAAGGAAAGGTATTGCTTCTAATTAAGAAGGAGTGATATTAACTTATGCAGACAGCAATTTATTGCAGGGTATCTACGGAAGAACAAGCTACTGAAGGATTTAGTATTCATGCTCAAAAAGATAAGTTAACTAAATATGCAGAAAGTAATGATTGGGATATAGTAGATTACTATGTTGATGATGGTATAAGTGGTAAAAATTTAACTGATAGAAAAGAAGTATCAAGATTAATTGAAGATGTAAAGAAAGGAAAAATAAATAATGTTTTAATATACAAACTAGATAGACTTACTAGAAGTGTTAAAGATCTTATTTATTTAATAGAATTATTTGATAGTCATAATTGTACTTTTAACTCTCAAACTGAGAAAATAGATACTTCAAATGCTGTTGGAAGAATGTTTGTTAAGATTATTGGAATATTTGCAGAATTCGAAAGAGAAAATTTAGCCGAAAGAGTAACTTTTGGATATGAACAAAAAACAAAAGAAGGTAATTATACTAATTGTAATGGGGTTTTTGGTTATGACTATTTAGTTGGTAAAGGCAAACTTAAAGTTAATAAAAACGAAGCAATTTATGTTAAGAAAATATTTAATTGGTATTTAGAAGGTGACTCTATGCTTAAAATTGCTAAAAAACTAAAAGATTTAAATGTACCAACTAAAAGAGGAGGACATTGGAATCAATCAACTATTTATTCAATACTTACTAATCCTCTTTATATTGGTAATGTAAGGTATGGAGTAGGAAGAAAGAATGGTTTTGAAGTAAATGGCAAAAACATAACACCTATACTTGCAGAAGAATTATTTAATAGTGTCAGTGATTTAATGAAAAAAAGAAAGAAATTTCATAATAAAAAATATTCTTCAGACGATACTTATTATTTTAGGGTTCTTAGATGTAGTTATTGTAACGGAAAATATCACGCTAGACAACAGTTTCAAAGTGGAAAGAGATATATTACTTATCAGTGTAACGGACATAACAATAATAGTTGTAATGCTCCTGGATTTTCTCATATTAAAATAGAAAATGCTTTTATAAATTATTTAGAAAATATTAAAGATTTAGAATTTGATAAAAGTATTTTAAAGAAAGAAAAAAAGATTATTGATGAAGATACTTTAGATTTACAAGAACAAATTGAAAGATTAAACAAAAAGAAAAAAGATATGACAGAATTATTTAGTACTGATGAAATTGATTATGATACTTTTAAAGAAGTGAAAAACATAATTGATTCCAAACTAGAAGTATTAAATAATGAATTAGATAAAATTAATAAAGAAACAAATGAAGAAAATCTAACAAATGAAGATGTTATTAAAGAAGTTATAGTTAACTTGAAAAATAATTTTATACATTTAAATAATCATGAAAAGAAGATGTTTCTAGAAAGATTTATTAAAGAAATAAAAGTAAGAAAGGAAGGTAATGATGTAATAATTGATGAGGTAATATTTTAAATGGTTTACACAAAAATGGATCTTTTTGTATGGAATAATTTTAATTTGGAAAGGTAGATGATTTAATGAAAAAATTTAGAGGAAGTGTTTATTATAGATAAATATGTTTTGGTATATGCTTATGTACCGGAACATTTTTTATCTAGGAAGGATTTATCTTATTTAGATAAATTAATTTATATAAGAATAGTAGGTTTTTGTAGGAATGATAAGTACAATAATACTTGCTTTGCTAGTAATGGCTATTTTGCTAATTTATTTGGAGTTAAGCCAAAAGCAATATCTGTTACGATAAGAAAGTTAAAAGAACTAGGATTAATAAATGTTAAATATATTAGAAATGAAAATTTAGTTAAACAAAGAAGAATTACTTTAACAAGTAATGTATGGAAAGGGATAAGTAATAATGAGGTAGTAAATAAGGAAGAAGAAGTTACTTATATGAAGGAATATAATAATAAGATAAATAATAATAAAGAAATATTTAATAAAATATTGGATCGGTTATAATAAATTAGACAGAAAAGATAAGGACAAGTATCTGCTCAAGAAAACGGGGAAGATATAACTATTCGTGATGTAGGTTGGTATATTAATCCAGTTTATCAAGGAAAAGGCTATGCAACAGAAGCTGCTAAAGCAATGATAAATTATATGTTTAAAGAAGCAGAAATAGTTGAAATTTCTTCTGGTGCAGTAAAAGATAATACAGCATCTTGTAGAATATTTGAAAAATTAGGATTTAATAAAGTTGGAGAAGTAATAGAAGAATCACCTTATATCTTTTATGATGGAATATTAACTTTTTCTAAATATGAATTAACGAGAGAGGATTATTTTAATAATGAAAATAATAGAATATGAAGATAAATATCTAGATAATGTTAAAGATTTATTAGTTGAACTAGAAGAATATATTGTATCAATTGATAAAGATAAACTTGATCAAATTCATTTAGAATATAGGAAAAAAATGGCAATTTTAGATTTAGAAGAAGTTAAAAATAATAATGGTAAATGTTATCTAGCAGTTGAAGATGACAAAGTTATAGGTCTAATTATGGGATGTATTTTTCCATATGATGAATATGATTATTTAGATTATAAATGTCCTAAAAGAGGTGAAATAACTGAATTAATGGTTTCTAAAAATTTAAGATGTAAGAGCATAGGAAACATGCTTATGAATAAAATGGAAGATTATTTTAAATCAGAAGGCTGTGAATATGTTTTAGTAGATGTATTTGCTTATAATGAAAATGCTATCAAATTTTATGATAGGCATGGATATCATTCAAGAATGTATACAAATATAAAGAAAATAAAGTGATTTTTGTGATGTAGGTTATTAGAAATTTATATTTTTATGAAAAATGTTAAAAAAGTATTGATTTTTTTTGAAATAAGTAATATATTAATTTTAATTTATTTTGGAGGAGTAATATGAATAGCAAGAATAATTATATAAAAAACTATAATATAATAAAAAATGTTAGATGTTTATTTGACTTGGTTTGCTTATGCTCTTGCCATTTTGTGAATAATGATGATTGTAAAAACGGTGATGAAAATTAAATAGAAATTTTTGTTGCCGTTTTTTGCTATTTTGGAGGTGCTTTGATGAATAATATTACTTTAAAAAATTTACTAGATGTATTAAAAGAATATAATCCTGATGAAGTTGAAATTATAAAAAAAGCATATAATTATGCAGATGAATTACATAAAGGGCAGATGAGACAAAGCGGAGATCCATATATTAGTCATCCTTTAAATGTAGCTTATATACTTGCTGAAATGCATGCTGATAAAGATACAATTTGTGCTGGGATTTTACATGATACTTTAGAAGATACATATATTACTAAAGAGGATATTTCACATGATTTTAATCAAAATATTGCTAATTTAGTAGATGGGGTAACGAAATTATCTAAAATGAATTTTTCTTCTAAGCAGGATCAAAATTATGCTAATACAAGAAAAATTATAACTGGCATTACTGAGGATGTACGAATTATAATAATTAAACTTGCTGATAGACTTCATAATATGAGAACATTGCAATTTAAATCAGAGTTTAAACAAAAAGAAAATGCACTTGAAACTATGGAAATATTTGTGCCTCTTGCTTATTATATAGGTGCATATAGAATAAAATCAGAGTTAGAGGATTTGTCTTTACAATATTTAAAGCCAGATATGTATAAAAGAATAGAAGAAAGAAAATTGAAGTTAGAAGAAACAAGCGATTCATGTTTGAAAGAGATGTTATATAAAATACAAACATTATTAAATGATAGAAATATACCAAACAAAATAAAAGTAAGAACTAAAAACATATATGGTATATATAAAAGATTAAATGAAGGTCATAAGTTATCTGATATTCATGATTTATTGGCACTTAAAATAATGGTAGATGAAGTTGAAAATTGTTATAGAACATTAGGTATTATTCATCAAGAATATCATCCAATAAATGATAAATTTAAAGATTATATATGTAATCCTAAAACAAATATGTATAAAAGTTTGCATACTACGGTATTTGGTCCTGATGATAGATTGGTACAAACACAGATAAGAACTTTTGATATGGATAGAGTTGCCTCTTTTGGACTTACTGCATATTGGAATGAACAAAAGGGAAATGCAAGATATTTAATGCAGGAAGATTTAAAACAAAAATTTCAGTTTTTTAAATCATTAACAGAGATTAATTCAATGTTTGGAGATAATCAGCAGTTTGTAAATCAAGTTAAAAATGAATTATTTTCTGATAAAGTATATGTTTATACAACAAAGGGAGATATAATAGAATTACCGAAAGGGGCAACGGTTATAGATTTTGCCTATAAGATTCACACAGATATTGGTAGTACAATGGTAGGTGTATTTGTCAATGATGAATATGTTCCTGTTGATTATGTTTTAAAAAATAAAGATAGAGTTAGAATTATTACAGATGATTTATCGTACGGTCCAAGAGAAGAATGGTTAGATAAAGCACAAACTAGTTTAGCTAAAAGAAAGATAAAAGAATTTAATAGAAAGTAGGTAATAACCTGAAAAAAAATATATTGTTCATGGCTATGTGTGCCTTGAAGACGAGTCTCAAGCGAGGCGGAAAGGAATGGATCTTAAAATGAAAGAAATATTAAATAAGAATAATGAAATTTATGCAAAAGAATGTTTAATGCAAGCATTAGATATAGGGCTTAATTTTAAATTAAATGCTGATTTTAAAGCAAAAAAATATAATAAGGAAAACATGAAAGAGTTATTTGAAACACCATTAAAAGGAATGGAATTAAAAGAATTATTAAGATCATTTGAAAAAAATATTCTTCCATATTGCTCGAATTTTGGTAACGAAAAATTTATGGGATTTCCAGATGCAGGAAATTCAATTGCTGGAATATCAGGTGCAATAATAGCTGATTTTTTGCAACAAAATTTAATTAATTCTAGTTTTTGTGCACCAATAGCTACTTATATGGAGATAGCGGTAATTAAATGGTTTAGAGAATTGTTAGGATATGAAATAAAAGATATTAAAGATATTTGGGATGTTGGTGGAATTATTACTTATGGTGGAACTGGTAGTAATTCAGTAGCAATGATGTTAGCAAGGGAAAATTTTAGAAAAAACACAATGATTAATGGTGTCAACAATCCATCTGATTATAAAGTCATTTTACCCAAAGGAATAGGTCATTATAGCATTAAGAGTAGTTTGATGTGGCTTGGATGCGGGAAGAATGTTATAGAGGTTCCAACGGAAAATTTTAGATATAATTTAGATGAGTTGAAAAAAACTGTTGAAAAATATAAAGGTAAAATAATGGCTGTTGTGTGTTATGTTGGTGATAGTCGAACAATGACAATCGAAAATTTAAAAGAAGTTTACAGCATAGTAAAAAATTCTGATCCAAATATATGGCTACATGCAGATGCCTGTCATGGTTTTTCATTGGCATTTTCAAACAAATTAAAACCAAGAATCGATGGTATTAATTTGTTTGATAGTATTTCTACTGATCCTCATAAAGTATTAACAATTCCATATTGTGTAAGTGCTTTATTGATAAAAGAACCAGAAAAATTTAAATTAGTTACTTCTACATCGGATTTAATAATGCAAGAAGACTTCGCATGGGGACAAATTACTCCATTTATAGGTTCAAAAAGTTGGGTATCTTTGAAAATTTGGTTTACAATTCAAAATCTTGGAATTGAAAATATTGGAAAAATAATTGAAGAAAGATGTGATATGGCAAAGAAATTTGCCGATATTATTAATGAAACTTCAGATTTTGTTTTATTAAATGATGTTAATATTAATTCCGTAGTTTTTATGTATGTCGGTGATAAGAAAAAAATAAATGAATTAGATATTGAAGAATTAAATAATCTTAATTCAAAAATACACACAAAATTACTTGATGAGGGAAAATATCATTTACATAAATTTACTCTTCCAGATGATAAAGGAGTTATAAAAAAAGAGGAAATATTAAATCCTTTAAGATATATGTCTGGTAATCCAAATATAACTGTTGAGGTATTAACTGAATTATTAGACTATATAAGAGAAATAGTAAAAAATATTTAGTATGATTAGTTCAAAAACAATTAGATTTTTATGATTATGTGTATTTTAAACAAAGTGATAGGAGTATGAGTTTTTATGGGTTCTAATAGTATAATTGAAAAATACAAGAATAGTATAATAAAAGAATATGGGGATTTAACATTAATTTTATATGGATCAACAGTATATGGTGTTAATACTAGTGATTTAGATATATGTTATTTAAGTGATATAGAATTAACAAAACGAAGATTTGAGAGACTTAAGGATTTGACCAGAATATTTCATTTAGAAAATGGATTGAGAATTGATGAAGAAGTACCATATGATAATAAGTTAGTATATTCTAATGATATGATTAAAAAAATATTCGAAGAACCACCATTTCCTTATGTTAATAATAAGTTTATTATAAATCCTATTTTAAAAAATAAAAATTATTTATCTTCACTTGAAATGTCTAAAAGATTGCTATTAAATATATTAACAGTTCGTAATAATGTTTTGTTTGGAAATGAGGAAAAGGTTAAAGAATTTAGTAATAAGGCATGGGACACAATAATAAGAGTAGTATTATCTTATGCTGAAATAAAAGAAGTAACTATTGATGAATTAATTAATTTATTGTATGAAGATCCATATAGTCATGCGACTGGAGAATTATATTTGGGCTATAAAGATAATTTGAAAGAAAAAATGGATTTTCTTGAAACTTCAGTTGGTAATAGTATGTGTAGATTAGAAAAAGAGCAAATAGCAATAAAAACATTAAAAAAGAAATATAAATTTGATGAGGGATGGATAAGAAATGGATCAAAAAATTGACTTTTCGGAAAATAGGAATGTTTTTATGCCTAGTGAAAAAATGAAAAAGAGTTTATTACAGGCTGTTAAAAAAGTATTTGAATATCCAGATTACAAAAATACGGAAGTAAATAACATTATTGCAAATTATTTTGACATATTATTTGATAATGTAAGTATAACTAACGGCTCAATGGAAGCAATTAATTTGTTAGTAAATGTTCTTAGAAAAAATTATGCAACATTATTTAAACCCACATTTTGGGGTTATGAAGATGCTTTAATGAGGTATGAATATAACGTAAATTCAATACCATTAGATTATAAATTAAAATACAATTTAGATAATATAGAATTGCAAGCACAAAATTCTGATATAATATTTATATGTAATCCAAATAATCCAACATTAGATTGTATTGATAAAAATGTATTAATTGAGATTGTAAAACATAATCCAAATTGTCATTTTATAATAGATGAAACAATGTTAATTTTTGATAAAGAATTTTTTAACAAGAGTTTGGCTAAATATGTCGTTAATGTTAATAATTTATCTGTAATCATTTCATTTTCTAAATTTTTAGGTATTGCTGGATTGAGGATTGGTGCTGTGTTTTCAAATGAAAACTTAATTAAAAAGATAAAAAAGCAAATGGTACCATATAGTATGGGCGTTATTCAGCAAGAATTGTTGCCTTGTGCGTTTTCAGACAAGGATTATTTAAATAAAACTAGAGAATTAATTAAAATAAATAAAGACCAATTATGTGAAGATTTAAGAAATATAGGGTGTCATGTTATTGATGGTAATACAAACTTTATTTTAGTACAACTACCATTTGGAATAGATTCAAATGAGGTGACTCAATTTTTAATGAAAAATAATATGATTGTTAGGAACATAAAGAAATCTTATCCTGAATTAACTGGAGACTGGTTAAGAGTAAGCATAAATACTAGGGATAACAATGAATTATTAGTAAAAAAATTAAAACAATCATTTAATAATTTTTTAAAATAATATAAGATTGAAGGTGATAGTGTTATGAATAAGATAATGAATACAATGTTAAAGAATAATTTTATTATTCCCAATTATAATAATCTAAACATTGTTGATTTAATGAGAGCAATTTATTGTAAATACAATATAAAAACAGAGATAAATAAAAATGTAGAAACATTTAAAAAACTAATACCAAATAATAAACATCTGCTCTTTATATTATCAGATGGAACTGGATCAAACCTAATTAATAAATTAAATGATGATTCTATATTAAAAAGGAATAAAAAAGATGATATAATTACTGTTTTTCCAAGTACAACAGCATGTGTGCTTACTTCATTAGTTACAGCAGAATTTCCGGAAGTTCATGGTATTTGGGGATGGTTTAATTATGATAGAAATTTAAACATAAATTACTGTCCATTGTTATTTTGTGATAGAAAAACTGAAACTAATTTACTTGATTATGGTATAGAACCAAAACAAGTTTTTTTACAACATTCATTATTAAATAATTTAAAAACAAATGTAAATGTTCTATTTCCAAAATATATTTATGATAGTGTATATTCTAACTTTGTTATAAATAAAGAAAGTAGACATTCATATAATGATTTTAATGATATTGTTAATTTTATAAAAAAAAATTGTCAAAGCGAATCTGAAAGTTATACATATTTATATTTAACAGATATTGATACATTAGAACATGAAAATGGAATTGATAGTAAAATTGTTAAAGATAAGTTAGAAGAAATAGAAAATTTAATTAAAAAATTATGTGAAAACAAAGACTTAACTATTATTTTTACTGCTGATCATGGGCAAACCAATATAACAAAAGACATAATTTTAGATTTTGAAGAATATGATAATATGTTTTATGCTTATCCAAGTATTGATTATGGGACTGCTAGTTACTATATAAAAAAAGGTTATGAAGAAACTTTTGAAAAATCGTTTAAAAAGAAGTATGAAAATGATATGATTTTATTTAAAACAGAAGATTTAATAAATAATAATTTTTTTGGAATTGGAAATTTTAAATCAATTGCGAAGGATAATTTAGGAGAATATATTAGTATATGTAAAAAAGAAAGATATTTAATTAATAATCCTAATATAGAAAAATATTATGGCAAAATAAAAGGAAATCATTCTGGTTTAAGTTATGATGAAATGATTATACCATTGATTATAATAGATACAAATAATGATATTTAATAATTAAATTATTAAAAACAAGTAATATAAGGCAATGAAATAAGATGTAATTATTATAGAGAATGAAGTATTTTTATGTAAAATTTATAAAAATGTTAATAAATTTTGGATGATTTTGAAAAAAAATAGTAAAAGTTAAAAAATTCATTTATAATTCAAATAACAACATTCATTTATAGTTCAAATAACATTCATTTATAGTTCAAATAACATCTTGCCAAAATATAGAAAAAGTGTTATAATACGACCCATGAAAAGGAGGTCAAATTATGGAAAAGAGAGATATTTTTATAGGTGGTGCTTGGCCTTATGCAAATTACTATTTGCATGTTGGTCATTTAGCTGCTTTATTACCTGGTGATATACTTGCAAAATATTTTAGGGGAAAAGGAGATAATGTAATTTATGTATCAGGTTCTGATTGTCATGGTACACCTATTACAGAAAGAGCAAAAAAAGAAGGTGTTTATCCAGCAACAATAGCTTCATATTATCATAATGAATTTTTGAAAACATTTGATAAACTAGGGTTTGAGTATGATGAATATTCTAGTACAATGTCTGAGCATCACAAAGAGTATGTAAAATTACAATTTAAAAAAATTCTTGAAAATGGATATATATATGAAAAGAAAGAACTACAAGATTTTTGTGAGTCATGTAATAGTTTTTTATCTGATAGAGAAATAGAAGGAAAATGTCCACATTGTGGTGGAAAAAGTACAGGTGATCAATGCGATGTATGTGGTGATTCATTAGATAGCAGTGAAGTATTGGATAAACATTGTAAAACATGTGGTTCAAAAACAATTATGAAGCCTAACAAACATCTTTATTTTAGATTAACTGATTTTGAAAAAGAATTGCAAGAATTAATAAATCAAAATAAAGATAAATGGAGAAAAAATGCTTTAGGTGAAGCACAAAAATATATTGATATGGGCTTAGTAGATAGAGCAGCAACTCGTCAATTAGATTGGGGGGTTGAAGTACCAGTAAAAGGTTATGATGATAAGAGAATTTATGTATGGATTGAGGCTGTTTTGGGCTATTTATCTGTAGGAAAAGAAGTTGCAGAAAAAAGAGGTATTAATTTTGATGAATTTATGTCTAAAAATAATCCAAAATTAAGAACATATTATGTTCATGGAAAGGATAATATTCCATTCCACACAACTATATATCCTGCAATTATTTCCGCTATAAAAAATGATTATAATTTGCCAAATTATATTGTATCATCAGCTTATGTTAATTTAAATAATGAAAAAATGAGTAAGACAAAAGGTAATTTAATAACAGCAAATGAGTTAATGGAAATGTTTGATAGCGATACATTAAGATTTTATTTTTCATTCAAAGGACCAGAATCTAATGATATGAATTGCTCACTAACTGATATTATACAGACTCATAATAAATTTTTAGTTGGTATGTTAGGTAATTTTGTCAATAGAAATTTATCATTTGTAAACAAAAAATTTGATGGGATAATTAAAGAAGGCTGTGTTGATGAAACAATAAAGAGTGCAACAGAAAAAACTTATAGAATTATTGGAGATTATTTTGAAAAAGGTGAAATTAGAAATGCTGTAACTCAAATGTTTGAGTACGTTGCACTCGCTAATAAATATTATGATAGTAGACAGCCTTGGATTCAAGTAAAAGAAGATGTTAATGGTTTTAATGACACAACATATACATGTACTTATATGATTGCTAATATTTCAAATATGATAGCCCCTATATTGCCTCATGCATCTAGGAAAATAAAAGAAATGTTGAATTTACCTGAATATCAATGGGAGGAAACAAACATTAAAGGAGTTTACAATATACAAAACTTAAAGGTTTTGTATGATAGGATTGATGAAAAAAAAATACTAAATAATGAAGATAATGAACAAATTGAGCAAAAAAAGGGATGCTCAAGATAAAATTCATAAATTTAGAGAGTTTGTGTTTGGTGAAAATAGACAAAATGATATAGTTGAAATACACATTATGAGTTTAAAGGTTGCTACTTTATAGCTTATTGAGTGTATGAATTTCTATTCATAAATTAAGGTGGTACCGCGATAAATCGTCCTTATGAGAATTGTTTAGGATAATTGTCAAATAGTGTGTGTAGATACAAATAAGCGATAATAAAATTATAGTCAATGCATTAAGTATTGGCTATTTTTTTGATTTTTAATAAGCCTTTACATATCATAATTCTAGCTTTAAATCTTCTAAATGATCTAAACCCAAAAGCAATTCTTTTAATAAGTTTAATAAAATTGTTATTGCCTTCAATAAAACCATTATGATAGTTATTATTAAATGTATTTTTAATAAATGGTAAGAATTCCAATAAAGTCTTGATGGAAGTTTTCATATATGATGAAATATTATGATTAAAATTATTTAAAGTATTATATAATAAAGAATAATTTTTATTTTTAAATGCATAAAGCAAATCTTGATATATGAGATAAGTTTGTTTTAATTCATCATCTAAATTGATTAAAAAATCAACAATATCAGCTTCAGTTGTTAAAGAATCAAAGCAGGTAAATCTTTTCCATTTAGAGATATCTAAATCATTTCTTGATTTTAAAATCAGTTTCCAATATCTTTTAAATTTTCTATAATGTTTCTTATGTTTTTTCATTACCATAATTCTAGTTTTATTAAGTGCTCTTGAAATAAGTTGATTAAGATGAATTTTATCAATAATTATTTGAGCATTAGGAAACATTTTTTTAATTAAAGAAATATAGGGAGAATACATATCAATAATAATAAATTTAACCCAACTTCTAGCTTTATAATCGTAATAATAAAAGTATTTAATTAAGTTATTAAGTCGTCTGTCTTCAATAATATCTATTGTTTGTCCAGTGATACCATCACACATATGAAAGCTCATAGAGCCATCAGCAGATTTAACAGATTTAAATTCGTCAAAGGATAAAACTTCAGGTAAGTGGTATTTATAAAGTTTTTGAGTTTCATAATAAGAATCCA
>CALVYM010000027.1 GCA_944372205.1 uncultured Bacilli bacterium | reverse complement strand
ATTATTTTTATAAACACTTTTAATAAAACCACAACCAAGACATTCTTCCCCAAGATATAAAACACACGCTTGTCCGGGAGTAACTGCAGATGCTCCCCCGCTATATTTAACCATTATTTCATTATTTTCTAGATATTCTAATTCTACTGGATGATCTAATCCCCGATATCTAAATTTAGCAGTACAAAAAGTAGGTCTTAACCCAGAAATAAAATTAACATTTTCAATAATACAAGAATCACTTTCTAAATACTCATTATCGCTACCAAAAGCCACATATAAAATGTTTTTTTCGACATCTTTACCACAAACATAATGTCTATCCGGATAACCACTAATACCAACATTTCTTCTTTGACCAATAGTATAATTCATGAGCCCATTATGTCTACCAATAACTTCTTTAGTTTTAACATCTACTATATCCCCAGGATTAGGTTTCAAATAATTTTGCGTAAACTTTTGAAAATTTCTCTCACCAATAAAACAAATACCAGTTGAATCCTTTTTACGAGCCACATTTAAATTATAATCTAAAGCAATTTTCCTAACCTCATCTTTTGTATAATCGCCGATTGGAAATAAAACATTGCGAAAACATTCCGGTTTCACATCAGCTAAGAAATAAGTTTGATCTTTATTTAAATCAACAGCTCTAAGTAATTTGCCATTCTTAATTCTAGCATAATGCCCTGTTGCAATATAGTCCGCTCCCAAATCCTTTGCATGTTTAACAAACAAATCAAACTTTATATAGCGATTACAAAGCATATCAGGATTTGGAGTTCTGCCCTTTTTTAATTCATCTAAAAAATATGTAAAAACATAATCCCAATATTCTTTGATAAAATCAATTCTATGAAGTTTAATATGAAGAGAGTTACATAACTCTAATGCATCATTATAATCCTTTTCTTGAGGACAAATATCATCTAAATCATTAGGATTTCCTAATATATCATTATTTATAGTACTATCCCAATTTCTCATAAATAAACCCTCAACATCATAACCTTGATTTTTAAGTAAAATCAAAGCTACTGCAGAATCCACTCCCCCACTTACTCCAACAATTACTTTTTCCATATACATCACACATATAGTATATCTTTAACTAATCAAAAAATCAAATAAAATTAATAATTTATTACCAAAAAAATACAATATTAAATCATAAATTAAAATAATTATTAAACATAACCCTATTTTTTTTAACAAATGAAATATTTCATCTTTATTCTTATGTTCTTTATGAACAAAAGTTCTAATAATTATTAATACAATTTTAAATAATGCAAGTAATAAAAAATATAAAAAGAATAAATATACTAACTTATTTATAATAATATAAATTAAACTATAAATAAAACCTTTAAAACCAAATATAGAACTTAAACTAGTTATAATAAAACCTAAAGTAAACCCATTATAAAATATAAAAAATATAGCTATAGGTATACCAATTATAAATATACCAAGCATTATTATTGAAGATAATGTAATAATATCAATAAAAATATTATTACATTTTAAACTAGCTAAATCTTGTAAATATTCATTTATATTTAAAAATATTATTTCTAAGCTTGCTTCATTTAAAAAGATCAAAAATATTATTCCTGAAATTATACCAATAGCAAGTATTACACTAATAAATAAAAAAATCTTCTTATTTAAGCTTGTCCACATAATATCACCAGTTAATTATATTGAAAAAATATAAAAAATATGATAAATTATTAATAGCTTATGAAAGGAGATTTCAAAATGAATAAAAAAGTGCAAAAAATTGCTGTATGGATAATGCTTTTATTAATGGTTGGTAGCGTTGTTGCTGGTATAATTGTATATTTAGTTTAAAAATTAAATAAAAAATCTATTAATAAAACAAATTTTTCATAATGAAAAAATACAATAAATAGTGCTCCTGCAAGGAATGGTCCATAAGGAAATTCACTATTTTTTTTAAGTTCTAAAGAAGCTACAGCATAAGGAAGTGCTAAAAATACTGATAATACTAAAGCTGTAAGTCCTATTTTAAAATTTAATATCAAACCCATTACAAAAGAGAACTTAATATCTCCACCACCTAGAGATTCTTTTTTAAAAGCAAAATTACCTAATTTATATATTAATACCATAACTAAAAATAAACACAACCCACTAATTAAACTAATTAAAACATCTAGGGAATCATAATATATAAACTTTAATATAATTACTAAAATACTTGCTATAATTAAAGGAGAATCAAGTATTATCATATACTTAAAATCACTAACAAAGATAATTATTAATAATGAACTAATTATTATGGCTACAAAAAAATTATAACCTATTGGAAAATATAAAAAAGAAAGCAAGAAAAGTATACCTGTTGCTAGTTCACACCAAAAGTGACTACTAGCAATTTTTTCATGACAAAAACTACATTTTCCTCTTTGAAAAACATAAGAAAAAAGAGGTATTAAATTATACCATTTTAATTCATGCTTACATTTATCACAATGACTCCGAGCTATTAAGATATTTTCCCCCTTAGGTAATCTTGTTCCTAAACAATGGTAAAAAGATCCCATAATAGCTCCGATATAAAATATTAATACCGCCATAAATACTCCTTTTATTGAATTTGATCATATAAACTAAACATTGGCACAATTACTGCAATTATAATTAAACCAACAATTACCGCTAAAAAAGCTATCATAACTGGTTCAATAAAAGCTTTTAAATTATTAATTATATTTTTATGTAATAATTGATAATATTCACTAACTTTTTGCATCATTGTTGCTAAATCACCAGTAGACTCACCAGTAACAATCATATAATATGCAACATCAGGAACTGCCCAGTGGTCTTTAAAAGCTTCACTTATTTTTTCACCCTTAACAATATTATTGATGGTTTTATATAAAATTGCTTTATATATTTCATTATTAGTAATTTTACTTAAAATATCCATACTATCAGTAATAAATACATTATTACGAAGTAATGATGCAAAAGTCTTTGTAAATATAGTCATTTCATTATATATAATAACATCTTTAATTATTGGTAAATGCATTAAAAATACTTGCATCGATGTTCTAAAAGCTTTTACATATTTATATAAAGTAATTATTGTTATTAAGGCAACTGCTACTATTAAAAGAAGAATATACCATTGATTTTTCAAAAAATTACTAACATCAATAACTATTTTAGTAATACCCGCAATTGGTGCTCCATTTTCAGCATAAATTTCTGTAAATTGTGGTACAACATATAATAAAATAAATATTATAACTCCAATAGAGAAAACTGCAACAATTGATGGATAAGTCATAGCACTAACCATTTGTTTTCTAGTTTCATAAATCTCTGAATAATAATTTGACATATCATCAAGAGTTTCAATCAGTGTTCCACTAGCTTCAGCTGCTTTAATCATATTAATAAGTAACGCCGGAAACATACTGCCTTGTTTAGCTAATGCATTAGAAAATGATTCCCCTAATGTAAGTTCATAAGATATAGCTTTAAAAGCATTTTGTCTAGATTTACTCTTCCCCATTTGATTAGTAAGTATTTTAACAGCTTCACTTAATGTTATACCAGCTTTAATATAAGTAGATAATTGTGTTAACCAAAAAATTAAATCTTTTGTAGACATTTTTGGAGCACCAAAAAAGCCTGATTTTTGATACATAAAATCATAAAATGGTGTAGTTTTTATAACATAGACATCATAACCTTCATTAAGCAAATAAGAATTAACATCAAGTTTAGAATATCCATTCATAGTACCACTAATGATTTTACCCTTAGTATCTTTAGCTTTATAAAAATATACATGAGGTACTTTACTTCGAGTTGCTCCTGCCGTTTGTAAATCTAAAAGTAACATTTTCTTTTGTTCTTCTAATTTTGCTAAAGTTTTAGCACTATATTTATATACTTTTTCTTTTTTTCTAGACCTTTTAGTTTTTTCATAAATTAATTCTTCTTCAGATAAATTTTGTTCTGCTGTTTTTGTAACTCGTCGATAAGTTTTATCTACTTGATAACTTGCTCCCATAAATAGATTAGACCAAAAATCAAAGAAAACAAGTTTCCCACCTAAAAAAGCAAAATAAAATATGTTATAAATAATTATATAAATCATTCTAAATACTTCAGTAAAACTAGTATGACTTTTTTGTTTCAATTTCTTATCATCTTGAGTTATCTCTAACATATTAACCTATCCTTTACTATTAATTAGTATATCAAAAAACATAACTAATTACAATTAGTTATGTTAAATTTATTTAATTTATCCGTATTTATCAGGGAACCCTGATAAATACGCTTATCAGTGAATTAGTTTTATCAGGGATTTTTGATATAAAGCCTTATTTTTGGGGCTTTTTATTTTTCTTTTTCCATGATTCGTTTAGTAATAAATTAGATGATGAAAAGATAAAAGAAATAATAAATGATGAACATAAATTTAGACAAAATGTCTATGAAAGTAGGATATCATCATTTTCATTAAATGAAAAAATAATTAATCCTTTAAAATATATTGAAACAATGGAAGATGAAAAATTAAATGAAGCGGTCATTAGAATAGTGCCTAAAATTAATATAGAAAATATATTTAAGATTATTGATGAAATACCAAATGAATATAATTGTATTAAAGTAATTAGGGATATACAAAAAGAATATTATAAAAAATGTATTTTATATAGATATGAACAAGTATTATTAAAAACTTATGAAAAATTAGAAAAAGGAATTTAACATATTTCTTTTTTTATGCATATAATTTTATAGGTGATAATCTATGTTTGGAACTATGAGAAGTGGTATTACTTTATCTAGTGTTCTTGGAGGTATTTCTAAAGGTCTTGGAATACTTAATCAAGCAATACCACTTTATAAAGAAATAAAACCAATGATAGGAAGTGCTAGAAAAGTAATGAGTGTATTACAAGAATTAAAAATAAATAATACTATAAATAATCCAAGTAATAATAAGACTACTATAGATATAGAAGAAAATACAAATAAAAAGATTGTGAATTATGAATCACAATCTACTCCGGTATTTTTCCAATAATTCTAAATATTTACGATATTTAGGATATTTAGAATATAAATTAGATAAATAATTAAAGTATTCAATATTATTTGATTTACCAAATAATATTTCTTCTTTTGTTAAATTCTCTTTGCCAAAAGTATAATACATTATTAAATAATATTTATTATTATCAAGTATAGCTATTTCTTTAGATAAAGTATAATTTATACTATTTAGATATTCTCTTAATATATGATGATCATTATTACTTGATATAATAAGGGTTTTAGGTAAGTTTTTAGTCTTTAATATGTCTATAATAGTATGAGTACCCATACCAGCAATAACAGCTAAATCAAAGGGTTCTAGCACATTTTTAAAGCCATTACTTTGAATTAATTTTATTTTATCTTCTAGATTATATTTTTTTAAATTATTGTATGTTTGTTTTAAAACATTACTTGATATATCTGTTGCAGTAATATTTTTTGTTATATTATTTAAATATAAATAGATTGGAACATAAGCATGATCTGTTCCAATATCTATTACTTTACTATTTTTTGGCACTAAATCTACAATAGTTTGTAATCTATCAGGAAGTTTCATTCTTCTAAGAAATCCTTTAATTTTTTAGCTCTTGATGGATGTCTTAGTTTTCTTAAAGCTTTAGCTTCAATTTGACGAATTCTTTCTCTGGTTACATTAAATTTCTTACCTACTTCTTCAAGAGTATGACAAGTTCCATCAATTAGACCAAATCTTAACTCTAATACTTCTTGTTCTCTTGCTTGTAAAGACATAAGCACTTCTTTTATTTCTTCTTTTAATATTTCATTTTCGGTATATTCTTCAGGAGATAGGCTTGATTCATCTTTTAAGAAGTCTCCAAGATGAGAATCTTCTTCTTCCCCAATTGGTGTTTCCAAAGAAACCGGTTCTTGACTTATTTTCATAACTTCTCTTACCTTATCTACAGGAACTTTCATTTTTTCTGCTATTTCTTCAGCACTAGGTTCTCTGTTTAACTCTAAAGTAAGTTGTCTTTGAACTCGAGACATTTTATTAATTGTTTCTACCATGTGAACAGGAACACGAATAGTTCTAGCTTGATCAGCTAGAGCACGAGTGATAGCTTGTCTAATCCACCATGTTGCATAAGTTGAAAATTTATATCCTTTGTCATAATCAAATTTTTCAACTGCCTTCATTAAACCAATATTTCCTTCTTGAATTAAATCAAGGAAAAGTAGACCACGACCTACATATCTTTTAGCAATTGATACCACTAAACGAAGATTAGATTCAGCTAAAATTCTTTTGGCGTCTTCATCACCTTTTGCAACTCTTTGAGATATTTCCATTTCTTCATCACTTGATAAAAGAGAAATTCGACCAATTTCTTTTAAATACATTCTAACTGGATCATTGATGTTCATATCTTTTGTTATATCTTCATCATCTAAAATGATTTCTTCAGCTTCTTCCTTAGGTTTTACTTTAACTTCACCAGTAGATGTATCAACATCTTCTTCAGTTACAACAGAAATATTTGCTTCAACTAACTTATTATATAAACTATCTAATGAATCACTATCAATATCTAATCCTTTTAATTCTTCCGCTAATTGTTCGTAGGTAATAAAACCTTTCTTCTTTCCTTTTTCAATTAAGCTTTGTTCTCTTTCTTCTAAAGTTTTTATTTCCATCATTCACACTTCCTTTTTTAAATCCATGAGTTTATTCATTAACTCCATTTTTTTATTCATATCTAATTCATTTTTTATTTTTTCTACTATTTCATTCATTTCATCTTTTTTTAGTATTTTAAGTACAGCATCAACACAATCATTGAACTCTGAAACACTATCACTAGTGTTTTTATTTTCACTTATAATATTACTTACATAATCACTTAATTCTTCATTATCTGTTATATAAGTAATAAAATCTGCAATATTAATATTGCCATGTTCACCATTATAATATACTATTTCACTAGCAGCAACCCTTTCAATTCTTTCTTTAAAATACCCCAGTTTATTTTTATATATTGTAATATATTTATTATCAAGCATCATCATATAAAGTATTTTACTTACAGCTTTATGATACTTACTTACTTTAGGTATCACTTCCCTCTTTTCTTCTTTTTTAACAACTTCCTTCTTCGGATTTATATTTAATTCTCCGATGAGAATTTGTTCATCAATAAGATAATCCTTGCTTATTTTAGATATAATTAACTGTTTTGTCAAGTCATCTTCATAATTTATGTGCGAAATTATGCTATTTATGTACTTTTTTAAATCTGTTATATTATTTAAATCTAAATCTTGCTTTAAATAATCAAGTAGAAAATCTAGAAAACTAATCGCATGCTTGATATTATCATTTAAGGCATCTACTCCTTTTGCTCTAATGTATTCATCAGGATCTTTTGCTCCACTTAGTCTTACAACTAAAGTATCAACTCCCGCTTTTCTTAAGATTTCCCCATTTTTAAGAGTCGCATCAAGTCCTGCAGAATCATTATCAAGCATTAATATTATGGGCACATTTAATTTTTTTAATGTATCTATTTGCATTTGTGATAAACTAACACCCATTAAAGCTACAACATTTTTAATGCCTTTAGCGCTTAATGTTATTGCATCCATATTACCTTCGACCACTACGGCACATTTTGCCTCTCTAATTGCATTACGAGCATTGTGATAATTAAATAGAATACTACCTTTTTTAAATATTTTAGTTTCTTTAGTATTTAAGTATTTAGCGGTGTCCTCTTCGCCATTATAAATACGCCCAGTAAAACCTACAACATTACCTTGTAAATTCTCAATAGGTATCATTATTCTATTTATAAAAGTATCATAAACATTTAAATTAATTTTATTAACTAAACCTAGATCAGATAAATCTTGTAAAGAATAATTTTTCTTAATTAAAATATTATATAAATCATCTTTTTTGTCTATTGATAAACCAATATTAAATTCTTTAATTATATCTTTAGTTATTCCTCTATTTTCTAAATATTTTAAAGCTTTTATACCTAATGAAGTATTTATATTATTTGTATAATATTTAGTTACAAAATCCATTATTTCATATTCTTTTTTATATTTATTTTCCTTAAAATTACTAAAATCTCCTTTTAGAGTATATCCAATTTTTTTAGCAACTATTTGTACCGCTTCAGGGAAAGAGACATTTTCATATTTCATAACAAAGGAAAATACATTACCACTTGTTTTACATGTAAAACAAGTAAACATTTGCCGTTCTCGAGATACAACTAAACTTGGTGAATGATCATCATGAAAAGGACAAACCGCAACATAGTTTCGCCCTCTTTGTTTTAAATCTAGATAATCACTTATTACATCCACAATATCAGCATTGCTTCTTATATTATTTAATTCTTCTTCACTTATATAAGCCATCTTTTTCCCCTTATTTAAAAATCGTGATTATTTTACCACTTTTCACACAATTTTGCAAGTGTTTTTGTGCAATATTAAGGTGTTTGTACTAGCTGTTTATTATAATTTGCACAAGCTTGTTCAAGTAATTTAAAATTACAACACCTAGCACTAATAACTTTAGGTAAATGATTATTATTATATTTTTCATATAACTTTTCAGCTCTTCTTTTAACAATATCTACATTAGAACTTAACCATCTATATTGATTTTGTAAAAGTACTAAATATTTTAATTCTCTAAAATCATTAGTTTTTTTATTTAAATTAACCATTGTATAATTATTTGGAGTTACAGGAATCATATTATTAAAATTAACAACTCCTAATTTACCATTATCAACTTTTATAAAATCTATTTTATTTTTCATTGTTAAGTGTTTAGCTTTAGGACTAGATAATGGTGCAAAATATTCTATATTACCAACATTAAACAATACACCAATAAATGGCCTAGTACTCTTATTGATATAATTATAAACAACCTTATTATCAAATTTTCTTAAATAATCGCAATAATTTGAATCAACAATTACAAGTTTTAAAGTATTCATGTTTAATCCCCCTTTTCTTTGATATTTATATTATATCACAGATTTACAGAAAATAAAAGACCAAAATATTAATTTTGGTCAACTTTTTTAATTCCTCATTTATGGCTGTGGATCACCGCTTTTTTAATTCCTCATTTATGGCTGTGGATCACCGCTTTTTTAATTCCTCATTTATGGCTGTGGATCACCGCTTTTTAGCATTGATTAACTCAATGTGATTTTATTTTACTATAAATTACTAACTTTTGCAAGATTATTACTGTACTTTAGCCTTTTTTCCGTATTTTTTAATCAATAATAGTATCAATAAAGTCAAATTAAAAACCCCCTTTGACATAATTTAATTATATCATAAATATTTAAATTTGTCAAATTTGTGTAAAATTCCGTAAATAAGACTAATTATAAATATTGCTAAAAATGAGCCAACATAAAACGATACATATTGACATAATAATCCAGAAATAATACCAATTAATGAACCATAAATAATTGTCCCGTTTATAGATACCGGAGTATTTTTTAACTCAGGAGCTATTAAAATAAAACTTAAAATAGCATTAGAATTAAGTAAAGAATTAATATTAAAATCATTTAAAATAAATGTAAATATTAAAAAGACAATAATACTACTTAGAACAATATTTTTCTTATAAAGTGTAAATACACTAAAATATACTATTAAAATTAAACCTATAATTATTGAAGAAGTACTAATTCCCCCAGGATTTCTTCCAAACAATAAATCTATAAATGTATATAAATAATTATTTGTCTGCTCTATGGGATTTAAATAATTATACTTATTAAATATCATTAATATTAATATAATACTTAGTATTATAAAAGACATATTATTATATTTAATTATTTTAGATAAATAATAATCAACAAATAATAATACTAATAAAGATATAGCATATATTAATAAATTAATAGATTGTGACATAAATAAAGGAATAATTAGCATACTTAATAATTCTAAATTAAGTTTTAGTTTTCTTTTAATTATTATACTAAATATAATATATATTATTAAACTAATAAATATTAAATATAATACTTTAAATATACTAAAAAAACTAATTAAATTAGCATTATATAGAACTATACCATTTTTATATATTCCGTATAATACTAAAGGAATTAAACCATAAATATATTTTAAAACATATTTTTCAATAGTATTTTTACTATGAATATATACCCTATTCATGATTATCACCTTTAATCTTTTCTCTTAAATTGATAGATGCTGGACAAAAAAAGGTACATAAACCACAATCAATACATTTATCTAGGTTTATACCTTTAATAGGATTTACACCAACTGGACAAACAGCTATACATTTACCGCAATTTAAGCATTCTGTATTGTATTTAGGTAATTTTTTTATTAAATGAATAGATATAATATCATCGGTTAAAATGTAATATGTGGGATTATCAATTTCAAAACCACGCATTAAACCATTAACAATTATATGATAATTTTTTAGTTTTGGATAAGTATAATTTAATATATCACTAAGCAAAGTATATTTTTTACATCTAATTATTTTACAAGTTACATTATCAGTTATTGTTATAATATTTGTAGTGTTATCTATTAATATTAAATATTTACATAATTTATCTATATCATCTATTGTTAAATATAATGTATTACCAGTAATATTTAATTTATCAAGTAAAAAATCTTTATTTTCTAAAAGATATAAATCTTCAACTAAAGTTAAAGTAATACTAGGATAAGTTCCAATTACATTTAGGCATTCATCAATAATAAATGATTCATTATTTTTAATTACCAAATAATTATTATTACATTTAAAAAGCATTCTAAGTTCATCAATTAAATCAAGATATATACTAATATTTTCTTTTAATAAATACATTTTATTATAAACATTTACTTCATCATTAATTGCACTAACTACAATATTATCAATATTATCAATTTTAAATTTATTTAATAATTCTATATCATTATTATCTAATAATACTCTTTTTATATTTTCTAAAGTAATTTTCATTTTTTTATTATTTTTTACATCCATTTCTTTAAAATCATTAGCAATTATAAAAGCATTATTATATAAATTATTAAATACTCCCATTTTAAGTCCAACTAAGGAACCACTAATACTTGATTTATAACCATTAATTAATTCATTTTTATGAATTTTAGTTAAATTAATATCTTGTTTATATGGTATATAAATATAATCAGGATCTAAGAAAGTAATAGTTTTAATCTTTTCTTTATCAATAGTTTTAAAATCTAATTTATAAAGACGATGCATTATTTTTATCCTCACTCCTTTCTTTTAAGTATTTATGTAAATTAAGTGCAACATTTTCTGGTAAAATCTCCGATAACTCTTTGATACTAGCTTCACTCATTTTTTTTATACTTCCATATTTTTTAATAAGCTCTTTTTTTCTAACTTTCCCTATACCATCAATATTATCAAGAAGTGATGCTATTGTTCCTTTATCTCTCAAAGTTTTATGGTAAGTAATTGTAAATCTATGAACTTCATCTTGAATACGAGTTAAATAATGAAATACATTTGTATACTCAGATAAATCAATTACTTCTAGAGTATCTCCATCAATTAGTTCACTTGTTTTATGATGATTATCTTTTTTTAATCCACAAACTTTAATATTTAATTTTAATTCTTCAAGTATCTCTTTAGCAGCTCTAATCTGGTTTTCTCCCCCATCAACTAAAATTAAATCAGGCATAACTAACTTATCTACTAAAGCACGATAATATCTTCTATAAATTACTTCCTTCATAGTATTATAATCATCATTTTTATCAACACTTACTTTATATTTCCGATATTCATTTTTCGCAGGTTTTCCATTAATAAATACAACCATTCCTGATACCGCATAGGAGCCAAAAAGATTGGAATTATCAAAAGCATCAATTCTATCTAAAACATCTAATCCTAATATTTCTTTTAACTTAGTATTAGCTAAAACTGTTCTAGCTTCATCCCGTTCAATAATTTTAAGTTCTTGTTCTAAACTAATTTTAGCATTTATCTTAGCCATATCAAGTAAATTTTTCTTCTTTCCTTTCTGTGGATTATAAGCTTTAGTATGAAGTAATTCACTTAAAATTTCACTATTCATAAAATCTTCTACTAATATTTCTTTAGGTATTTCATGTTTTGAATAAAAATTTAAAATATAAGTATTTACTTCATCTGCCATATCACTAATTAAATAAAATTTATCATTATGGCCTCCGATTATTTTACCACTCCGAAGAAATAGTATTTGCACAGAAATAAGTCCATCATCAAGATAAGCAGCAATAACATCTCGATTAATATAATCATGTAGTTCAACTTTTTGTTTATCTAAAATAACACT
>CALVYM010000026.1 GCA_944372205.1 uncultured Bacilli bacterium | reverse complement strand
AGTGAATGGGTAGAAATTAGCTTTAATGGCAAAAGAGATATAAAATCTTTTAAAATTTTAAAAGATGGTGTCATTGATGAAGATGATAAAGAAATGCTTGAAGATATGATTAGACTTGCAATTAAAGATGCTTTTAGTAAAATTGATAAGGAAACAGAAAAAGAATTAGGTAGTTATGCAAGTCTTGGTGGATTGATGTAAGATGGTCTATCCAAAATCACTTGAAAGTTTAATTAATTATTATAAAAAACTACCGGGGATTGGTGAGAAAAATGCTGAAAGACTTGCTCTTGCTACTCTTAATTTTAAAGAAGAAGACATTGATAACTTTGCTAAATCTTTAGAAGATGTAAAGAAAAAAATAAGAAAATGCAAGATTTGTGGTCATTTATCTGAAGATGAGATTTGTGATATTTGTAAAGATGATGGAAGAGACCATAATTTAATCTGTGTCATAGAAGATTATAAAAGTGTATTTTCTTTTGAGAAGGCCGGCAATTACAAAGGAGTTTATCATGTTTTAAATGGTCTAATTTCTCCAGCAGATAATATTGGACCTGATAATATTAATTTAGCATCTTTAGTAAAAAGGGTTGATGAAGCAAAAAAGCCAGAGTTGATACTTGCTTTAAAATCAACAGTTGAAGGTGAAACAACGACTTTATATATTAAAAAAATATTTGAAAATAAGGATGTTTTAATATCAAGATTATCTTATGGAATACCAATGGGAGCAGAAATAGATTATTTAGATATTATTACACTTGATAAAGCATTAGAAGATCGTAAGAAAATATCAGAATAATTAAGAATATAAGACATATATTGTAGTATGAAAGATATAATTATAACAGTTGTTAAGAAAGTTGTTTTTGCAATATGTTTAGTTTACGCATTTAATCTTTTAGTTTCGGGTTTGGAAATATTTATACCGATAAATTTTATTACAGTGACTGTGGTATCAGCTTTAGGAATGTGTGGATTACTGGCTTTAATAGCAATATATTTTGTCTTATTATAGGGAGTAAGTATGAATGAAGTAGTAAAAAATTTGGTTAAATTATATCATGAGGACAAGCTATCTCATGCTTATTTGCTTGCAACAAATAATATAGAAGAATGTTTAAAAGATTTAAAAATTGCTATTAAACAAATAAATTGTAGTGACAATTTTCAAGAAAATTGTCAAAAGTGTAATATTTGTAATTTAATTAATCAAAATTTTTTGCCATCGCTTATTATTATTGAACCAGATGGTAAGGGAATAAAAAAAGAACAAATACTTGAATTAAAAAGAAAATTTAGTACCAAACCAATATATACTGAAGAAAATATTTATATTATTAAGAATGCTGAAGTTCTAAATGCTGCATCAGCAAATACGATGCTGAAGTTTTTAGAAGAACCGGAAGATAATATAATAGGCTTTTTTATTACAAATAATGTAAATAATGTAATTAATACAATTAAAAGTAGATGTGAAGTATTAAATGTATTTTATGATGTACATGAACTTAATATTGAAGTAATTGATAATGATGAAAATAAAGCATATTTAGAAGTAGCTAGAAATTATATTAAAAAAATAGAAGTAGAAAAAAATATGGGAATAATGTATAATAAGAGTGAGCTTTTAAATATTTATAGCGAAAGAGAAGATATAAAAAAAGTATTTAAAATATTAGTTATTATTTATGAAGAATTATTAAAATATAAATTAAAATTAAATAATTTATTTAATAAACTTGATATGAATTATTTAGAATTTTTAAGTTATAAAGATGTACTTCATAGAATTAATTTATTAAATAAATTTTTAGATGATTTAAGTAATAATGCTAATATTGAGCTATTGTTAGATAAATTTGTAATAGATTTGGAGATGAGTTCATGAAAGTATTTGGAGTAATATTTAAAGGTGGTCATAAAACCTATAACTTTTTAGGAGATGATGATTTAAAAAAAGGTGATTATGTAATTGTTGAAACCGATAAAGGGTTACAATATGCAAAAATTAATGTCGTATTTCCTGAAAAAGAAGAAAGTGATAATTTAAAAAGCATTATTAGAAAAGCAACTGAAGAAGATAAGGAACAATATTTAGAAAATTTAAAAGATGCTGAGGTTGCTTTAAAAAAGTGTCGAAGGTTTGTCGAAGAACTTGATTTAAATATGAGAGTTTTAAATGCACAATTTACTTTTGAAAGAACCCAATTGCTATTTAATTTTATTGCTGATGAAAGAGTAGATTTTAGAGAGCTTGCTAGAAAACTTGCTGGAATATATCATACAAGAATTGAATTAAGGCAAATTGGGGCTCGTGATAAGGCCCGAGAAATTGGTGGCATAGGTATTTGTGGTGGAGAACTTTGTTGCAGGAGATTTTTAGATCAAATGGAGGTTATTTCAATATCTATGGCCAAGGATCAAAATTTGGCATTAAATCCTAGTAAAATAAATGGTGCTTGTGGGAGACTTTTATGTTGTCTTGCTTATGAGAATCAAAATTATTTAGATAATTTAAAAGATTTGCCGCAGGTTGGTGATGTTATAAAAACTAAATCTGGTGAAGGAGAAGTAGTAAGTATAGATATATTAAATAGGAAGTGCCAAGTAATGATAGATAATACATTAGAGGATTATTATATAGATGAAAATAGTAAAGAATGATTTATTTGATTATAAGAATCGTTATATTTATCAAGATAAAGAAGGTTTTAAGTTTTCATTAGATTCTATATTGCTGGCTGAATATAGCCAAGTTAAAAAGAATATGAAAATTCTTGATATGTGTAGTGGTAATGCAGTAATTCCTTTAATAATTTCAACAAAAACAAAAGATAATATTGTTGCATTTGAAATACAAAAAGAAATTGCAGCTTTAGCTAAAAAATCTGTAGAGTTAAATGGTTTAGATGAGCAAATTAAAGTTATAAATGATGATGTTAATAATATAGATAAATATTTTAGTAAAGAATATTTTGATATAATAGTGTGTAATCCCCCTTATTTTAAAAATAATAGTAGTATACATAATAAAGAGGAAATAAAAGCTATTGCTAGACATGAAATAAAAATTAATTTAGAACAAATATTTAAAATAAGTTTTGAATATTTGAAAAATAATGGTATATTATATATGTCTCATAGAGCTGATAGATTAGATGAGATAATTAATATAGCCATAAAATATAATTTAAATGTTAAGGAACTTATGTTAGTTCAAACTAAAAATAGTGATATTTCTCTAATTTTAGTTAAATGTATTAAAAATAGTAAAAATGGGATGAAAATAAAAGTATTAGATGTTAGTAAGTGTAGTACTTATCAACATATTTTTGAGAGGTAGTTATGAAGTTAATAGTTGGTATTGGAAATTTTGGTCGAGAATATGATAAAACAAGACATAATGTTGGTTTTATGATAATTGATAATTATTTGGGTAAAATAAAATATCAAGAAAAGTTTGAAGCATTATATAAAAAGATGGATATTAATGGTGAAACAATATATTTTATAAAGCCTTTAACTTATGTAAATAACTCGGGAATTGCAGTAAGAAAGTATGTTAAATATTTTAATATTGGTATTGATGATATTTTAGTTATTCAAGATGATTTAGATGAACCTATTGGAAAATATAAATTAAAAAAACATAGTAGTAGTGGAGGACATAATGGAATAAAATCAATTATTAAGGTTTTAAATAGTGAAGATTTTTTAAGACTTAAGATAGGTATTAGAAATGAATATGTTGGAGATACTATAGATTTTGTTTTAGGGAAATTTAGTAAAAAAGAATTAAGTATAATGGATGAGAATATGGATACATTTAAAGAAATTATTGATTCTTTTATAAATAGTGGAGCGGATGTGACAATGAATAAATATAATTCGAGGTGATTATGGAGTTTTTAGATAAGTACTTTTCATATGATATTGGTAGTGAAGTTTCTGGTTTAACAAGTGAGTTAAATATTTTTTACTTGCAAAGATTATTTGAAAAACATAATAGAAATATCATAGTACTTACTAGTTCTTTATATGAAGCTAATAAAATATATAATGATTTAAGTAATATTGTGGATAACACTTGTTTTTTTCCAATGGATGATTTTTTAACTTCAATGATTATTGCAGCATCACCAGAGTTAAAATATAAAAGATTAGAAACTCTTGATAAACTAAAAGGTGATGAATTACAAATAGTAGTTACTAATTTAATGGGATATTTAAAGTTTTTACCAAAGATGGGGACAAAAAACTTTATTGAAATTAATGTGGGAGATAACATTAGAAGAGATGATTTAGTTAAAAGGTTAAGTGAACTTGGATATAAAACGGATTCTTTAGTTACTGCCAGTGGTGAAATGGCTGTTCGAGGGTTTATTGTAGATATTTATCCAATTGAAGAAAGGCATCCTATAAGAGTGGAATTTGATGGAAATGTTATTGAATCTATTAGATATTTTGATGAAAATAATCAATTATCGTTTGGAAATTTAAATAATATCAAAATAAAAGCTATTGAAGAAGTTGCAACTGATGAAGTAAGTAGTTTATTTGATTATGCTAATAATCCTTTGGTTGTTTATATAGATAAAGAACAAATAGATGCTTCATATAAAAAATTATTAGAAGATATATTAGATTATAATACTAAAAATAATTTAAATGATAAATTAATGTATGAACTTGATGATATTAAAGATTTTGATAAAATATTTGTTAATTTAATAAATAGTGGTGGAGAAATACAAGCAAAATCAATAATTAATTATAATTCTAATTTTGAAAAGTTAGTAGAAGATTACAATGTTTGGAAAAAACAAAAAAAAGAAGTATATTTTTATTTAAGTAATGATCAAGAAATAAAAACAATTAAAAGTTATTTACCAGATGCAAGTATTGTAAAAAAGATGATTAATCATGGTTTTATATTAGATAAATATGTAGTAATATCAGAATTTGATATTGAAAATACTAATCATCAAGTAAATAATTATAAAAATAATTTTCATATTGGTAAAAAAGTTAAAGATTATAATCAACTTGAAAAGGGAGATTATGTTGTACATATTGCTCATGGTATTGGAAAATACTTAGGTATTACTACTTTAACTGTAAGAGGAGCACAAAAAGATTTTTTAACAATAGAATATTTTGATGGAGATAAAATATATGTACCTGTTGAAAAAATAAGTACAATTTATAAATATACGGGTAAAGATGGAGGAGTGCCTAAACTTAATAGTTTAAATTCTAATGCTTGGGAAAAAACTAAAAAATATGTTCAAAGTAAAATAAAAGATATATCTGAAGAATTAATTAGACTTTATAAAGAAAGAATTTCTTTAAAAAAGATTCCTTATAAAGATTATCCGGAAGAAAAAATATTTGCTAGTAGCTTTAATTATGCTTTAACTAAAGATCAACAAAAAAGTATTATAGATATTGATAGTGATTTAAAAAGTGATGTTCCTATGGATAGACTTTTATGTGGTGATGTTGGTTTTGGTAAGACGGAAGTTGCCATGCGAGCTATGTTTAAAACAGTTGTTAATAATCATCAAGTTATGTATTTGTGTCCAACGACAATTTTATCAAAACAACAATATAATGTAGCATTGGATAGATTTAAAGATTGGCCAGTTACAATTAAACTTCTTAATAGATATACATCTTATAAGGAAACTAGAGAAATTATAGATGATTTTAAAAATGGAAAAATTGATATTTTATTTGGAACACACCGTATTTTAAGTGAAGATGTTAAACCCAAAGATTTAGGATTATTAGTGGTTGATGAAGAACAAAGATTTGGAGTAACTCATAAAGAAAAGATTAAACAACTAAAAAAAGATGTTAATGTTTTAACACTTAGTGCAACACCAATACCTAGAACTTTAAAAATGGCTTTATCAGGTCTTCGAAATTTATCAATTATTGAAACACCTCCAGTAAATAGATATCCAGTTCAAACTTATGTGATTGCAGAAGATGATTTGATTATTAAAGATGCAATTTATAAAGAACTTTCTCGTGGTGGTCAAATATTTATTTTATATAATAGAGTTGAATCAATACTTGATTATGTTAACCATATAAATACTTTAGTACCTGATGCTAAAATTACTTATGCTCATGGAAAGATGGATAAATATAAGATGGATAGAGTAATGGAAGATTTTATTCAAAATAAATATGATATTTTAGTATGTACAACAATTATTGAAAGTGGAATAGATATTCCAAATGTTAATACTTTAATTATTCATGATGCTGATCATTTTGGTTTATCCCAACTTTATCAAATTAGAGGTCGAGTTGGTAGAAGTGATAGAATTGCCTATGCATATTTAATGTATGAAAAAAGTAAATTATTAAATGAAATTGCTATAAAAAGACTTAATACTATTAAAGAATTTACGGAACTTGGAAGTGGTTATAAAATAGCTATGCGAGATTTAAGTATTAGAGGTGCGGGAGATATTTTTGGAGCTACTCAAGCAGGTTTTGTTGATAGTGTTGGTATTAATCTTTATATGAAAATGATTGAAGATGAACTATCAAGAGCACAAGGAAGAACAGTACAAGAAGAAGATACATCTAATAAATCACTTATAAATGTTCCAACTCATATAAGTGATAATTATGTATCTGATGAAGATATTAAAATTGAAATTCATCAAAAAATTAATGAAATTGATTCTTATGATAAACTTCTTGAAATAAAAAATGAACTTGAAGATAGATTTGGTAAAATAACAGATGATATGCTTGTTTATATGTATGAAGAGTGGTTTGAAAAAATTGCTCAAAAATATAATATTAAAGAAGTTATTCAAACTGATAGATTAGTTGAAGTTACTTTGCCTGAAGAAGTATCTAATAATATTAAAGGAGATAAATTGTTAATGGAAGCTATGAGTTTAACAAAATACTTTAATATTAGTTATAAGAATAATAAAATTAAAATTACTCTATATATTAAAGATTTAGAAAAACATTTTATATTTTATTTAGTAACTTTATTAGAACACATTTTGTAGTATAATTTTAAAAATTCATTCCACACTATAAAAGAAGTGGAGTGAATTTTTTTGAAATCAACTGGTGTTACTAGAAAAATAGATGATTTAGGAAGAATTGTAATTCCTAAAGAAATTAGAAAAAATTTAGGTATTAGAGATGGGGAAAGTTTAGAAATATTTACAGAAGATGATAGTATTATATTAAAAAAGCATTCAGAGATAGAAAAATTTGAAGATTTGGGTAAGAAATTATCTAATTTAATCGAAAGTGTTTTTAAAGTGGATGTAATAATTACGGATAGAGAAAAGGTTATTGTTGCAACTAAAGGTAATGAATTAATTAATAAATTACTTGATGAAGAATTAATTTATTTAATTGATAATAGAGAAGAATTTGTTGGCAAAAAAGATATTTTTGATAGTGTAGGATATGTTACTATTGTGCCAATTATTGCATCAATTGATTCTTTAGGCTTAATTATTTTAATTAGTAATAGTGAAATAGATTTAAAAAATATTGCTAGATTTATGGCTAAAATTTTATCTGAAAAATTAAATATTTAAATATGTTGCATTTTAAGTAAACTTATGCTATATTATAAATGAGTTACCCGTTTTGGGTAACATTGGTTGTGTTTTGACGCTACATTTTACTTGTTGGCGTCTTTTTTCTTTGGTAATATTTTAAAAAAATATTGCTAGATAAAAAAATATGTGATAAACTATGTTTAGTTTAACTGTGAAGGAAAGAGTAGATATGGGATTTTTTAAAGAGAGTTCTTGGATGGTGGAAAAGAATAAATGAACATATTCGAACATGGCTCTGGAGTTAAAACCGGATTATTCCGTTATCAATTAAAGTGCATGATAAATCATGAATTAAGGTGGTACCGCGGGGAATACTCGTCCTTTAATTTATGATTTTTTTCTTGGAGGTTTTTATGCGAGGATTTGAAAAAATTAGTTTTGCGGAATTTAGAAAAACTTTTGGTGATGATAAAAAGTTATATCAAGAATATAATTTGCCTAGAAGAAGTTCTAAACATAGCGCCGGATATGACTTTTTGGCAGTTAAAGATTATGTAATTAAACCAAAAGAAATATTAAAGATTCCTACTGGAATAAAGGCGCGAATGCAAGGTGATGAGGTATTATTAATTGTAGTTCGGAGTAGTATGGGCTTTAAATATAATGTAAGACTTACTAATCAAGTGGGAGTAATTGATAGTGATTTTTATAATAATATAGATAATGAAGGACATATATTTATATCGCTACAAAATGAAGGTGATAAAGATTATGTTATAAAATCGGGTGAAGCTTACGGGCAAGGAATATTTATGAAATATTTATTAAGTGATGATGATGCTGCAGAAGGCACACGAATCGGTGGACTTGGCAGCAGTAATAAAAGGAAGGATGAGAAAGATGAATAAAAAATTTTATATAACAACTCCAATATATTATCCAAGTGCTAATTTTCATATTGGACATTGTTACACAACTATTGCAGCAGATGCTATAGCTAGATTTAAAAGATTAGAAGGTTTTGATGTATTTTTTCAAACAGGAACTGATGAACATGGAGCAAAAATTGCTCAAAAAGCAAATGAAGCTGGAGTAACTCCAAAAGAATATGTTGATAAGATAATTGAAAATGCTAAAGATTTATGGGCATCTTTAGATATTTCTTATGATTATTTTATTAGAACAACAGATGAACAACATATAAAAGGTGTTCAAGCAATATTTAAAAAATTATATGATCAAGGTGATATTTATAAAGGAGAGTATAAAGGACTTTATTGTACTCCTTGTGAATCATTTTGGACTAATTCTCAACTTATTGATGGTAAATGTCCGGATTGTGGTAGAGAAGTAAAAGAAGTTACGGAAGAAGCATACTTCTTTAGATTATCGAAATATCAAGATAAATTAATAGAATTGTATGATAAAAATCCAAATTTTATTTTACCACTTACAAGGAAGAATGAACTTGTTAATAATTTTATTAAACCAGGATTAGAAGATTTATGTGTATCAAGAACATCTGTTAAATGGGGTATTTTAGTAGATTTTGATCCTAGTCATGTTGTTTATGTATGGATTGATGCCTTATCTAATTATATTACTTCTTTAGGTTATCCAGATGAAGATGCTCCACTATTTAAAAAATATTGGCCAGCAGATATTCATTTAGTTGGTAAAGAAATTACAAGATTTCATGCTATCATCTGGCCGGCGCTTCTAATGGCTTTAGGAATAGATACACCTAAACAAGTATTTGGCCATGGTTGGTTAGTAATTAATGGTGGTAAAATTTCTAAATCTTTAGGTAATTATAAAGATCCGAGAGAATATATTGATGTTTATGGTATTGATGCAGTAAGATACTTTGTTTTAAGAGAAGTGCCTTTTGGAGCTGATGGAACATTCTCTGAAGAAGCTTTAATAAATAGAACTAATGCTGATTTAGTAAATAATTTAGGTAATTTATTTAATAGAACTGTATCTATGGCTCATAAATATTTTAATGGCAAAATAGAAAATAAAGATGTTTTAGAAGATTATGATAAATCTTTAATAGATTCAGTTAATGATTTAGATAAAATTTTAAATGAAAAAATGGATGGTTTAAAAATTAATGAAGCATTAGAAGAATTATTTGATATATTTAGAAAATGTAATAAATATATTGATGAAGCAACTCCTTGGGTACTTGCTAAAGATGAAGAAAAGAAAGATAGACTTGAAACAGTATTATATAACTTACTTGAATCAATTAGAGTAGCAACAGTTTACTTACAAGCATATCTTCCAGATACTGCAGGAAAAATATTTAAAGTATTAAATACTGATAAAACAAGTTATGAATTTAATACATTTAATAAAGATAATAAATATAATTTAAATGAACCAATTCATCTATTTGATAGAATTGAGGTAAAATAATGCTTATTGATACTCACTTACATTTATTTAAAGAGTATTATGAAGATATTCCTAGTATCATTAATGATGCTAGGAATAATAATGTAAGGTATTATATAAATAATGGTTGTGATACAAAAAGTAATAAAGAGGTATTAGAGTCATTAAAGTATCCTGAAGTATTTGGTGCTATAGGAATTCATCCAGAGGAGGTTGATAGTTACAGTGAAGAAGACATTAAATTTATTGAAGATAATTTGTGTAATCCAAAAATAGTAGCTATTGGAGAAATTGGTTTAGATTATTACTATACTAAAGAAAATAAGAGTGAACAAATAAAATTATTTGAAAAGCAACTTAAACTTGCAGAGAAATATAATATGCCAGTGATAATACATTCTAGAGATGCAACAGAAGATACAATAAATACTTTAAAAAAATATAAGGTAACTGGTGTTATTCATTCTTTTTCTGGCAGTTTAGAAACGGCACAAATTTATATTAAAATGGGATTTTTGTTAGGTATTAATGGTGTAGTAACATTTAAAAATTGTAATTTAAAGGATACATTAAAAAGTATTAGTTTAGATAATTTCGTTTTAGAAACCGATTCGCCATATCTTACACCAACACCAAATAGAGGGAAACAAAATAGCCCTAAATATATTTTAGATATAGCTAAATTTATTGCTAGTATTTATGATATAACTTTGGAAGAAGTTTCTAAAATAACTACAGAAAATGTTAAAAGAATGTATAAAAAATTAACTATTGAGTAAAGTTTCAATAGTTTTTATTTGTCATTGAAAAATTTTGCCGATTACGGCAAAAACTTTCAATAAGTTTACAAAAACAGCAATAAAAATGGTGTTTCGTTGAAAAAAAATGCCGTTTACGGCAAAAATTTTCAATATATTTATTGACAAAAACTTTTGTAATGCTATAATGTTAAAAAGAAATACAGGATTGGAGGCATGTTATGGAAACTATTAAACGAGATATGTATTTACAAAAACTAATCAATAGAAAGGATAACGGCTTAATCAAAGTTGTTACTGGAATTAGAAGATGTGGCAAATCTTATTTGCTTGATCCTATTTTTAAAGAGTATTTATTAGATAATGGAGTTAGTAAAGATCATATTATCAAAATGGAATTAGATAAAAGAGAAAATTCTAAATATAGAAATCCAGATGAACTTGATAAATATATTAGAAGTAAAATTATTGATGAAAAAATACATTATATTATTTTGGATGAAATACAATTAGTTCCGGATTTCGAATCAGTATTAAATGGATTTTTATATGAAAGAAATATGGATGTTTATGTAACTGGAAGTAATTCAAAATTTTTATCTAGTGATGTAATTACTGAATTTCGTGGTCGAGGTGATCAAATTCAAGTTTTTCCTCTTTCTTTTAAAGAATTCTTTAGTAATTATTCTGGTGATAAATTTGCGGCTTGGGATGAATATGTGATGTATGGAGGAATGCCTTTGATATTAGATAAGAAAACAGAAAAAGATAAAGCACAGTATTTAAAAGATTTGTTTTCTCAAACTTATATAAAAGATATTATTGAAAGAAATAATATTCAAAGATTTGATGTTTTAGATACTATAATTAATATTTTAGCTTCTTCTATTGGATCTTTAACTAATATTAATAAAATATATGATACTTTTATTAGTAAAGGACAAAAAGATGTTTCTTTAAATACAATTAATTCATATGTAAATAATATTGAAAATACTTATATTGTTAATAAATCAGATCGCTATGATATAAAAGGTAAAAAATATATCTCTACTCCTGTAAAATTTTATTTTACAGATGTTGGTTTAAGAAATGCTAGACTTAATTTCAGACAAGTTGAAGAAACTCATTTAATGGAAAATATCATTTATAATGAATTAATTAGTAGAGGTTTTAATGTTGATGTTGGTGTAGTTGAAATGCGTGATGGTGATGCAAGGAAACAATTCGAAATAGATTTTGTTTGTAATTTGGGTTCTAAAAGATACTATATTCAGTCGGCGTTAGAACTTCCTGATAGAGAAAAAACTATTCAAGAAGAAAGACCATTATTAAATATAAATGACAATTTTAAAAAAATTATAATAGTTAAGGGAAGCTTTAAGCCGTGGTATTCAGAGGAAGGGATTTTAATTTTATCTATTTTTGACTTTTTATTGGACGAAAAAAGTTTAGATATATAAAGATTATAGAACAAAAATTACATTTATGTAAAAAATGTTCAAAGGTTTTCATTGAAGAAAAGTGGCAAAAGTGGCAAAAATCTTCAATGAGTTTACATAATATGTTTTAAAGTAAATTTATTTTTATGAGGAAAAAAGTTAATGTTTTCCTTGTAAAAGGAAATAATATATTGAAAATTCCTAGGTTGAATCTAGGAATTTTCTGTATTTGCTGTCAAAGAGTTTAATGTATTATTTTTTACTTTTTTTAGGTCTTCTTGTGTTAATAACTTTAGTTCTTTCAACAAATAATTCTTTCACATTAACTTCTAGAGTATCAGCAATATGTCCTATATAGTCCGTTCTTATATTTCTTTTAGCGTTTTCTAAAGTTGATAAATAAACAGGAGTTGTTCCAAGTAATTCTGCAAATTCTTCTTGACTTAAATTCTTTTTTAATCTAAAGTATTTTATATTATTAGCAAGTAT
>CALVYM010000025.1 GCA_944372205.1 uncultured Bacilli bacterium | reverse complement strand
AGAATTGATAAACAAAATAAAAATATCAATAAGTTTAAAGCGGGATTGCTACTTACTTTAGCTTTAGGTATTGGAGCAAGCCTACTGAATTATACAATTATTAGAAAAATGAGTACAAAAACTTATTATAAAACCGAGGTGGCAATAGTAAGTGAAGATTTAACTATTCCTCTTAAAAGTGATTATTTAGAAGAGATTGCTGATGGTGAAAAAATAAATATTATTGAATTTAGTCCTTGGAGAGAAGAAGAAAATAAAAATTTGTTGATTACAGATGAATATGCTAAAAGGTATGAAAGTGATATTTTAGTTTATGAAAATGTTCCATTAATTAGTGGTGCAACTGCAATAGATTATTTAAATATGGATTTAAGTGATTTAGAAGGTAGAGTAGAAAGGACAATCTATACATATAATCCAACATTAGATGATGTTAAAAAAATTATTGTAAGATATTTACAAAATAAAGAAGACTTTATTACAGCTTGGGATTATAATTTAGATAATACAATTTTTTATGTTTTACTTGTAATTATTCCTATACTTTCTATCGGAGGATCTATTAAAATAATAAGAGAATTATATGAAATGAGTGAAGATAAAAAATATGGTGAAAAATTAAAAAGAGAATTGTTATCTTTAGAACAAAAAATAGTAGATAAAGATATGGAAATTGCAGAAATAGAAGATGATTTGCTAAATATTTATAATAAATATAGGGAAGTTATTAAAAATGAAAAAGTCCATGAATTAGCTAAAAAATTAATAAAGGAAAGGTGATTTTAAATGAATTATAATGAAATGGCAAAAGGATTATTAGAAAAAATTAAAGAGGAAAGTGAGTATAATCAAGAAGTAGAACAAGAAATCAAAGTGCATAAAATTACTCATATAAAAAAGAGATGTGGTAATATTTTAAGCATAGCTTCTCTTGGTGCAGTTCTTTGCTTAGCATTTGGAAGTATTGCTTACCCTTTGGAAGAAGATTTTTCTAAAGAATATTATTATAAGACAAATCAAACATTAATAACTGAGGAAGAAACACAAGTTTTACCCCAAGATTATATGCCGATGATTGATACGGGAAGAAATGTTATATTATTAGAATTTGGTCCTTGGGAAAAAGTTGTAAAAGATGATTTAGCACCGGTTTATCATCAAGATGTATACTCTTATAATTTGGGAGATGTATCAGATGATGTTACTAGTTATTTAGATATTGATACTTCTAATTTAGAAGGTACTTTAGTAGATGAGAGAAGTACTTATATTCCTAATGGTGAAGATACAAGAGCATTAATAATACAAGAACAAGATTTAAATGATAAAATACTTACTAGTAATGAAGATAATTTAACAAATAAAGAAAATATTATTGTTAAATCTCTTAAAGCTTTAGCAGTAATTTCTGGTAGTGTTGGTTTATATGCATCATTATTTAGTTTATTTAATTATTTATTATCTTTGCCATTATCTAGGGAAGAGAGAAATAAATTACAAAAGGAATATAAACAATTAAAAAGAAATTATAGAAAATCTAATACAGAATTGCGTAATTTAGAAATAGATTTAATAAATTTATTAGGAAAATATAGTAATGAAATAACGGATGAAGAAGTAAAAGAAGCTTATAGTATTTTAAAAAGAGATAAGAATAGATAATATTATCTTAATTTAAGGGGGATTTTAAAATGAATTATGAAGAATTATTCGATTTAGAATTAAGGATTGTAGTAAGATACTTAAAAACAATTAAAAATAAAAAAGAATACAACTATGTTTTACAATCTTATATTAATATTAATAAATTATGTTATGAAGAATTAATAGTTGCTAAAGATAAAGGAATTATTTATAAAAAATATTGTGATGAATTAAAAAAATTAGTAAAAAGAGATTATGAAGTATTTGAATTATTAGAAAATTTAGATACAATTAATAGTGAAAATATTAATCAAAGTATTGATTATTGTTTAGAATGTTTAGAAATAGATTTTAATATATATACTAAAGAAGTATTAAATAAAATGTTATTTGTAATATATTTAGAATATTTTTATTTAAATACAACTAGTATATTAGATAAAATTAAAACTAATGATTTTTATACAGATTCTATGAGTTTAATTATTAAAGAAAATTTAGATGAATGTGAAAGATGTGAAAAACTAAAAGGAATAATTGATAACTTTGGTTATTTAGATATTGAAGTAATTAAATATTTAATGGCTAATAATAATTATTTTAAAAGTTTGGTTTCTAAACATTCAAAAGAATTATTAGATGATTTAGATAAAAAAGAAGATTTTGAAATAAAAAGGAAAATAGTAAAAGTTGAAAAAAAGAAAATAAATAAGAAAGTTTTAGCCTTAACGGGAGTATTTATATTAACTAGTTTATCAATTGCTCTTGGGACAATTGTTAGAAAAAGAAGTCTTGATAAAACTATTTATGAAACTGATTTGACTATATATTCTGATTATTTTTTATCTCAAGATACTATTAATATGGATTATTTTGATGGTAATAGAACTTATGTTGTTTCTTTAGAACCTTGGCAAAAAAGTACAAATGGTTTTACAAGAAATTATAGTATAAGTGATGTATCTTATATAGATTATGATGATTTAAGTAAATATTTAGTTTTAGATTTAGAAAGATTAGGTATTATACCTAAGAATTTAATACAAGAAAAAGAATTACTCATGCCAGAGGATTTATATGAAGATACACAAACTAAAGTAATTAGATTAACTCAAGCAAATGATGCTTTAGAATATCATGTAACAAAAGATGAACAATATACCGAAAATATTGTATTTTCGGTATATATAGCAATTGTAATAATAATAGCAATTTTTTTAACAAGTCAAAAAATATATTCAATTAAAGAAATAAAAGAAAAAATAATTTATAATAATTTAAATTATAATGATTTAAAGAGTGATGTTGAAAATTTCTTAGATGCTTATAGTACTAGAGATTATAAAAAAATAGAACAAGAATTTATGGTTTTTTGCAGTAAATATGAATATTTAATTACTGATAGATTAGTAATAGATAAATATAATGCAATGAAACTTGAGAGGGAAAAATAATAATGGATAGTAAAAGATTATTTAATGATTTAGTTTTAGAACTTAAAGCTAGAATTGAATCATATAAAGAAAATGGTTTTGAATATCGTTCTTTAGAAAATGCTTTAAATAGTATTATTAAAGAGTGTGATAGTGATATAAAAACACTTAGAAATGGTCCTTTTATGGCTGAAGAAAAAAACAAAAATTATGCAAGATATTATAGCAAGTTATTAGATTTGATTACTTCTAATCAAAAAGAATTTGATAATTTTATGTTTTTAATGTTTGCTAAATATATTAAAAGTGCAAATATTACTGTAGAAAACCTAAATGAATTTATAAATAATACTATTAGTTATTTACAAAAATGTCGGGATAATATAAGTACAAATCTAAATGTAGATATAATATTTGATTCTCTACTTGATTTAGTATTAATGGAACTAACTATAAAAGATAATTCTAATTTGCTTGATTATATTAAATGTTATTCAGAGTATTGTTATTTCTTAAATAGAGTAGCAAGTAAAAGGGTAGATAATTTAAACGAAGAATCTGTAAAAGTAATACTTAATAGAGAAGGTTCTTTAGGAGAATTATTCCCTTATATTGAAGAAGATATGTTGAAATTAATGGCAAGTAATAATAATTCATTAAGGGATGATATAATTAAACAAGTTGGAGCATTACATAAAAAGTTAGAAAAAATTGAAAAAGAAAAAGCAAATATAACATATCATATCAAAGAAATTAACCAAATGAAAAATTGTCGTAAAAATGTTATTAAATCACTAGCTTTATCTCTTTGTTTAATAGTAGCACCTATTAGTATTGGGGCACTTCTTTATAAACCAATGTTAAAAGTTGAAAACTATAATACAGTAATAGAAGAATATAGCATAGATGACGGGATAACTGTCCATGATGAAGTGATTGGTTTAGTTAATGAAACTGGAGAAGAAACTTTAATTTTAGAATATGAACCTTGGGAAAAATCTAGAAGTGGATTTAGAAGAGATTATAAAGAATATGATGTATCCCATATTGATTATGAAGATTTAGCCCAGTATTTATTACTTGATTTAGAAAAATTAGGAATAAAATGTGAAGAAAAGAGAGAATATAAAGATGCTTTAACTCCAGAAGATTTATATGCCGACAATGAATGTGTAGTTAAAAATTACAAACAAGATTTAAATAATCCAATAATAACTTATAGTATTGATGAATCTTTTGATGGAATTACATATGTATTTATATTAATAGTAGCTGCTTTTAGTGAAATTTTTAGTGTAGCTCATTTTCTTGATAGTATTAGTTATTTAAAAGATCATTTAAAAGTTAATAAAGAACTAAAAGCTAATCTTGGTGTTGATCTAAAAGAACTTTTAGATCAATATGCGGAAGCTAATAAAGATATTAATAAAATTCAAAATGAATTAGTGGCATTTTATAATAAATATAAATTTTTATTAGAAAGGGAAAATTATAAAGAAAATTACCCAAAATTAAAAAGAGGACAATTATGAAAGATTATACCTTTTTAGTTAACAAAGAACATTTACTTTCAAGTGATTATGTACCAGCTAATTTAGTTATTACTGACAATAATGAAAATAATTTCCATAATTATAAACTACCTATATTGACATTATCATTTGTTTTCTAACTCTTCTTTTTTCTTTAGAGATTAGTAATCTTATTTTATCACAAATAGCATACTTTTTGTGATAAAATCCATAATAACGAATAATTTTAAATTGTTCAGGGATAAGATGTCTTAAAAGCATTAAAATAAATTGTTCGGCAGGTATAGTAACTTCATGATAATATTCATCTTCATGAGCATTATAAAAGAAAGTAACATTTTGGCCATCGTAAGACTTAATACGATTTTCACTAATAGCAACTCTACCACAGTAACGAGTAACATATTCAATTCCTTCTTTTAAAGATTTAAATTCTTTTGGTTCAGCATATACATAAAAACCATTATGATGATTTAAGTATTGTTTTCTAACATCGTTTTTAGAAATGAGATTATATTGTAAAAGCAAATCTAATAATTTTTTTGAAATCTTTTAGATAAAGCATTATAATTAAAATAATTAAGGTTTTTAATTGAGCCAGATTTAGATATTTTTAATTCAGCAATTAAAATATGGATGTTACTAAAATAAAAAAGGATATAGAGGAAATTTATAATAAATATAGTTGTTTTTAAAATCTCATACTTTAAGTCGAAAAACGCAAAAAAACTTGACTTTATAAGAAAGCATGCTATAATAATTAACCAAGGAGGGAAAAATATGCAAGATTATACTATATTAGTAAATAAGGAACACTTGCTTTCTAGTGATTATGTGCCAGAAAATTTAGTTATAACTGATAATAATGAAAATAATTTTCATAATTACAAAGATGCTAGTTTAAAACCTATGGTAAGTGCTGATATAATGCCTTATTTAGAAGCTATGCAAAATGCAGCATTATATGCTGGCTTAAGAAGGATTATTGTAGACAGCGGTTATAGACCATATGAATATCAAAAGGTTATCTTTGATAAATTTGTTGCAGAAGTTGGTCTTGAAGAAGCTAAAAAAGCTGTAGCATTACCTGGTTCAAGTGAACATCAAACAGGACTTGCTTTTGATATTGCTTACATGGATAATGGTGTTTATATTGAAAATACTAGTGATAGTGACCCAGAAATTAAGTGGCTAAAAGAAAATGCTCATAAATTTGGTTTTATCTTAAGATATCCTTTAGGTAAAGAAGAAATTACTGGATATAAGTATGAACGTTGGCATTATCGTTTTGTAGGTGTTGAAATGGCAACAATTCTTTATGATGCAGGAATTACACTAGATGAATATTACGAAAGAGTAGAACAAGAAAACCATTCAAGAGGAAGATAAAGCGGAAAAATACTATGATTTATTAATACTGCAATATTTAGAAAGTATAGGGGAAGTAAAGCGTCATTTAGATAGTGTTAGTGTTAAGGAACTGGCTGACTTTATTGAACTTAGGCAAAAAACAAGGAAGACTTTATTTACAATTTCTTTATGAATTAATTGGTCAAGAAAATATTAATGAATATGGTGTTGAAGTAAATAAAGGTGGACTTGATACTATAACAAATAACACACCAATAGCAATGATTAGTGAATATCCCTATGGTTTATCTTATTTAAAAAGGATTACTAATGGTACTTTTCTAGTTCAAAATGGTATATTAATGGATTAGATACTCTTCATAATTTTGGATAATCAATAACTATAGGTATATATGGCAGTGTTAGTGATTCCGATATTCTAAAAAAGAGAAGAGAACTATTTTTTTTGAAGACAGATTATTTGAACCATTTATAAGTGAAGGCACCATTTTTGGGGATACTTGTCTTTATATAGTTGCTTCTAAACCAAATATTAGAACAAGAAAAAAGTCTGATTAACATCAGGCTTTTTATAATGATTCAATTGTTTCTGTATTAGTATTAGTATTAGTATTATTAGCACTAAGTATTTCTTCAGCAGTATTAAGTTGAGGTTTACCAATTAATGCTGCTTTAATATCGGCTTCATCTTCTCCAAAATCATCATCTACATCAATAACTCGAAGAATTTCATCAATGCTAGTTATACCTGCAACAACTTTTTCTAGGCCATCTTTAAGTAAACTTGTTACATGTTTATCATAAACTAAGTGTCTTAATTCATTTTTTCTAATATTGTTAGTTATAGCATCTCTTATTTCTTGATTTAATACAAGTACTTCATGAAGAGCAGTTCTACCTAAGTAACCATTAATACATTCACTACATCCTTGAGGAGTATAAATGCTATCTACTTCTTTATTTAATACTTTTCTAAATAATTCTTTTTCATATGGAGTTGTAGGTCTAGTACTTCGACATTTTGGACATAGTTTTTTAACAAGTCTTTGAGCGATAATACCAGTTAAGGCTGAACCTAGTAGATATCTTTCGACTTCCATATCTAGTAATCTTTCGATAGTATTTAGGGAATTATTAGTGTGTATTGTTGATAAAACTAAGTGACCAGTAATTGATGCTCGAACTGCTATACGAGCAGTTTCATCATCACGAATTTCCCCAATCATTATGATATCTGGGTCTTGCCGCAATATACTTCTTAGAGTATTACCAAATGTAAGCCCTATATCACTCATAACTTGTACTTGGTTAATACCAGGTATTTTCATTTCAACTGGGTCTTCAACAGTAATTATATTTTTAGATACAGTATTTAGAATTTGAAGCATGGCATAAACAGTTGTTGATTTACCAGTACCAGTAGCACCACTAACTAAAATGATTCCATTAGGTATAGTTAATAACTTTTTAATTTTTTCTAAGTTTTCTTCTGATAATCCTAAATTTTCTAAGCCGCTGCTACTCATTGAATAGTTTAAAATACGAATAACTATTTTTTCGCCATCAACTATAGGAAGGGATGAAACCCGAAGGTCTAAGCCACTAGTATCAGTTAAGTTTTTAATTGCTCCATCTTGCGGTAATCTTGTTTCAGTTATATTCATACCAGATATGATTTTAATTCTAGTTAAAAGATTTTTTTTAACAAAATTAGGAACTTTAGCATATTCTAAAAGTTCCCCATCTATTCTAATGCGGACATTTAGTTCGTTTTCCGTTGGATCAAAGTGAATATCTGATGCTTTTTTATTAATGGCATCGATAATCATTTCGTTTACAATATCTACAACAGGTTTATTTTCATAATCAAAATCTCTAAACATTTGTATCACACATACCCTTTATTACTAAATTTATTATACACTATTAATTAAATTTTAACAATATTAAATTTAGTATATAAAAAAATTTTTAATTATGATACAATATTTAGGGAGGCTTAGATGACGATAGGAATAGATTTAGATGATACTTTAATTGAAACAACTAAAACCGGTAATAAGTATTTAAAGAAATTTATAACTGATAAGAGCATAAGTGATTACCATGATTTAAGTAAAGATGAATATTTAAAATTTTATAGCTTGTATTTATATGATATTCAAAAGAATGCACCACTTAAAAAAGATGCTTTAAAAGTTTTAAATTATTTACATAGTAAAAATATTAGAATTGTTTTTATTACTGCTCGTGGAACTTTAGGTTTTAGTAATTCTATTCCTATAACTTTAGAATATTTAAAAAAGCATTTGGTGATTTATGATAAAATTATTTTTAAGAAGAATCATAAATCAGCAGCAGCTAGAAAAGAGCATGTTGATTTATTTATTGATGATAAAGAAAAAGTTTTAGATGAAGTAATAAAAGTGGGAATTAAAACTTTAAGATTTACAGAAGAAAAGTTAAGTAATCATGATATTGTATCGTCATGGTGTGAAGTAAAAAGATATATTGATAAATTAATCGGGGAGGTTAAAAATGAATGATAGATTAATTGATAGTGAGTTAAAGCCAGAAGATATTTTTGATAAAAGCATTAGACCAGAATCTTTAGATGAATATGTTGGTCAAGAAAAAATTAAAGAAAATTTAAGAGTTTTTATTAAAGCTGCGAAAATGCGGCAGGAACCATTAGACCATGTTTTGTTATATGGCCCACCAGGCTTAGGTAAAACAACACTTGCTCATATTATAGCTAATGAAATGGGTTCTAATATAAAAACTGCAACAGGACCTTCAATTGAAAAAAGTGGAGATCTTGCAGCCATACTTTCAACTCTTGAACCAGGAGATGTTTTATTTATTGATGAAATACATCGCATTCCATCATTTATTGAAGAAATACTTTATTCAGCTATGGAAGATTTTACTATAAATATTGTAATAGGTAATGAAGGAAAAAGTAGAAGTATCAACATTGATCTTCCACCATTTACTTTAGTTGGAGCAACAACTAGAGCAGGTGATTTATCAAGCCCATTAAGAGATCGTTTTGGTATTGTTAATAAACTTGAATTTTATTCGGATGAAGAACTCGGTAATATAGTTAAAAGGACTAGTCATGTATTAGACATGAATATCGATGATGATGCAGCAGTAGAACTAGCTAAAAGAAGTAGAAAGACCCCAAGAATTGCGAATCGCTTATTTAAAAGGGTTCGAGATTTTGCCTTAGTTGAAGGAACAGGTAAAATTGATTTAGCAATTACTTTAGAAGCTTTAGATAGATTAAATGTCGATAAATATGGACTTGATACAATTGACATTGAGTATTTAGAAGCTCTAATTAATAAATTTAATGGTGGCCCTGTGGGAGTTGAAACAATATCTACTGCGATTGGTGAAGAAATAACTACTATTGAAGATGTTGTTGAACCATTTTTACTTCAAGAAGGATTTATTAAAAGAACAAGAAGTGGCCGTGTTGCTACCGAAAAAACTTATGAACACTTAGGAATAGATCATAACAGAAGTCTTTTTGAAAGCAGGGGATTATTTTGATTTTAGATGGTAAAAAAGTTAGAGATGAAATACTTGCCAAAATAAAGAAAAAAATTACTAAAGAAAATTTAAAAATTAAATTAGCAATTATTTTAGTAGGTGATGATGAAGCTAGTAAAATATATATTAAAAATAAAGAAAAATATTGCAAATTGGTAGGTATTACTGTTGAGAAATATTTGCTTGCAGCTGATACTCAAGAATTAGAAGTTATTAATTTAATAAAAAGGTTAAATAATGATACATCGGTTACTGGCATAATTTTACAAAGTCCAGTTCCAAAAGCAATAAATTTTGATAAATGTAGTAGTTTAATAGATTATAAAAAAGATGTTGATGGTTTTACACAACATAATATTTATAATTTATATTTAGGTAAAAAATGTATCTTACCTTGTACTGTTAAAGGAATTATTAGATTGTTAGATTATTATAAAATCGTTATAAGTGGAGCAAATATAGTAATTGTTGGTCGCGGTAATATTGTTGGTCATCCCTTGAGTTTAGCTTTACAAAATTTGGATGCAACAGTTACTGTTGCACACTCGAAAACAAAAAATTTAGGGGATATTACTAAAAATGCTGATATTTTAATTAGTGCTACGGGAGTTCCCCATTTAATAGATGAAAATATGGTAAAACCTGGGTCAGTTGTTGTGGATGTTGGTATATCTAGGATTAATGGAAATATAGTTGGTGATGTTGATTTTGCCAAAGTAAAAGATATTGCTGAGTATATAACTCCTAATCCTGGTGGAGTAGGTCCAATGACTGTAGCCATGATTATAGATAATTTAATAGAAATGAAGGAGGAAGAGAAAAATGGATAAGGTTTTAGAAAATGCTTTAAGAAAGGAACGGGTTAGACAAGAGAATAATATTGAGTTAATTGCATCGGAAAATTATGTGTCAAATGATATTTTGAAATTACAAGGAAGTATCCTAACCAATAAGTATGCCGAAGGATATCCCGCTAAAAGATATTATGGGGGCTGTGAGTATATTGATATATTTGAAGATACCGCTCGTAGTTACGCTAAAAAGCTATTTGGAGCTAAATTTGCTAATGTTCAACCCCATTCTGGTTCTAGTGCTAATATGGCTGTTTATAGAGCTCTTTTAAACCATGGTGATAAAGTAATGGGTATGAATTTATCTAATGGAGGACATTTAACTCATGGACATAAAATGTCTTTTAGTGGCATGGATTATGAAATAGTTGATTATGATGTTGATCCAGTTACCGAAATGATTGATTATGATGCTCTTAGAGAAAAAGCAAAATGCGAAAAGCCAAAAATGATTATTGCAGGAGCTTCTGCTTATTCTAGAACAATTGATTTTGAAAAGTTTAGGGAAATTGCTGATGAAGTTGGAGCTTACCTTTTTGTTGATATGGCACATATTGCAGGGCTTGTTGCGGCAGGTCTTCATCAATCACCAGTACCTTATGCCGATGTAGTTACAACTACTACTCATAAGACTTTACGAGGACCTCGTGGTGGTTTAATACTAACTAATAATGAAGAAATTGCTAAAAAAATTGATAAAACAATTTTTCCAGGCATTCAAGGTGGGCCATTAATGCATGTTATTGCAGCAAAAGCACAGTGTTTCTATGAAGCACTCCAACCAGAATTTAAGGATTATCAAAAACAAGTACTTAAAAATATTATAGCTTTATCAGAAACTCTAAAAGAAGAAGGATTTCATATTGTATCAAATGGTACTGATAATCATTTGATTTTAGTAGATGTTAAAAGCGCTTGTGGCATAACGGGTAAAGATGCTCAAAATTTACTTGATAAAATTCATATAACAGTAAATAAAAATACGATACCAGGAGATAATGAAAGTCCCGCTTTAACTAGTGGAATAAGACTAGGTTCTCCAGCAATGACGACTCGTGGTTTAAAAGAAGATGATTTTAGAAAAATTGGAACAATTATTGCAACTGCTTTAAAAAATCATGATAATGAAGAAATACTACAAGAACTTGATAAAGAAGTACTTGATATTACTAGTAAATATCCATTATGGTATCTATAGGTGAGTTATGTCAAAGTGGGATAAAGATTATATTAAATTATGTAAAACTATTTTAAGTGATGGAGTAGAAGTCGAAAATAGAACTGGTATTAACTCTATTAAAATACCTAGTTATCATTTACATTTTGACCTTCGTGAAGAATTTCCATGTCTAACTACTAAACAATTATATTTTCGTCAAGCAATAACCGAAATGCTTTGGATTTATCAAGTTAAGTCCAATGATGTTCGTTGGTTACAAGAAAGAAATGTTCATATTTGGGATGAATGGGAAATAGATGAAGAAGGATTCTGGACTGCTGAACAAAATATCTTAGAAAATGGTAAATTAGTTAAAAAAGAAGTTAAGAAAAACTTTGGTAAAGAGTATGCCCATACTATTGGAACCGCTTATGGTTTTATTGTAAACAAATTTAATTTTACTGATAAATTAATAAATACGCTAAAAAATAATCCAAATGATCGAAGATTAGTCATATCTTTATGGCAAGATGATTATTTAGATACTGCAGTTTTGCCTAGTTGTGTATGGTCAACTGAATGGGATGTAACTGATGGTTACTTAAATTTATGGGTGCATCAAAGAAGTTGCGATGTACCACTTGGATTACCATTTAATGTAACCCAATATTCAGTATTACTTGCTATGATTGCTCAAGTATGCAATTTAAAAGCAGGCACAATAGATTATTCGATTAAAGATGCCCATATTTATGTCAATCAAATTGATGGTATCAAAGAACAAATCAAAAGATTTGATGAACTTGGTGATAAAGAAGCTCCAACTTTATGGTTAAATCCCAAGATTAAAGATTTTTATGAATTTGATAATTCTAAGGAATTAAAAGACATAAAAGTAGAAAACTATGAACATTTAGGACCAATTAAATTTGAAGTAGCAAAATAAAGGAAGTGATTAAATGATTAGTATTATTGCAGCAATAGGTAAAAATAATGAACTTGGTAAAGATAATAATTTAATATGGCATATAAAGGGAGATTTAGCTCATTTTAAAGAACTTACTATGCATAAAAAAATAGTAATGGGAGCAGCAACTTATAAATCTTTACCTAAAAAATTAGAAGGAAGAGAATATATAATATTATCAAAGTCTTTAAGTAATATTCCC
>CALVYM010000024.1 GCA_944372205.1 uncultured Bacilli bacterium | reverse complement strand
AGTACCAAAAAATTGGATAAGAATAAAAAAATAATATTAACAGTGATTGCTGTGTTAATATTGTGTGTTGGTTCAACTTTAGCATATATCATTGCAAGTTTACAAGATGAAGCAAGAGGCAATGCTAGTGTCACAAGTGATGCAGTAGATATTTTAAGATTTGAAGTAGATAAAGATATAAGTTTAAATCCAACACAATTTAATGTAGTTGAAGGAGGAGATAACTTATCAGATACGGCAGTAGGTTCTGCTATTCTTAGAGCTAATTCCACAAATGATAATGCTACATATAGTTATTATGTTTATTTTCAAATAAATTCTAATAATTATATTTATACAACGGAAGATGAAAAACCAGAGATTATACTTACAATAACAGATCCAACTGGAAGTCCAGTTACATCGGTTGACGGTTTAATTTATGTTGAATCTCTAGGTGGTTTTGATATAACCACTAAAAGTGGTTTATATACTGTAGCTGGTGAATATCCAATTATATCAACATCAAGTGATGTTGATACAATACAAGATTGGACATTTACAGTTACTTTTATAAATTTAGATACTAATCAATATGAAAATGGTGGTAAATCATTAGAAGCAGAAGTAATACTATCAAGAGAACCTGTATATACACTTGCTAGTTACATAACAAATGAATTATATACAGGAATAGATGGAGATAATGGTTTATATTATCATGATGGTGTAGGAAGTTATGCAAATGCAGACCAAGAAGCTGGAGATTATTCATATAGATATGCTGGAGCTAATCCAGATAATTATGTTTGTTTTGGTACAGATGAAGAAATATGTTCAAATGATAATTTGTATAGGATAATAGGAGTATTTGATAATGAAGTAAAATTAATAAAATATGATTATATAACAGAGTCGATATTGGGAATAAGTTCTACATATGATAATATTCAAGGTGGGAGCGGCTCGCTTGATGGATACAGAGGAAATTTGTCAATAATAAACAATTTTCATTGGGATGATAACGGAAGTAATATATATAGTAGCACGACGTTAAATATAGCATTAAATAATGGTTTTTTAAGTAGTTTAGGCACATGGAACAATTTAATAACTACACACACATATGAAGTTGGAGGGATGCCTTTTGATAATACATATACATATACGGTTAAACAAATTTATAATATAGAAGTGGATAATAATTCAAATAGTATAACATATGATGCAAAAATAGGGCTTATGTATGTAAGTGATTATGGATATGCTGCTTTTTCAAATTCGTGGACAACAAATATGAGATCATACAGTTCTACAATAGACAACAATTGGATGTATATGGGAGGATATGATTGGACTATCTCTTGTGTTTCGGACTATTGGAAAAATTCTTCATATATTGTAACTTCGGATGGTAATGTTCATGATAGTGACCGTTATTATGGCAGTGATGCAGTTAGACCAGTCTTCTATCTCAACTCCAATGTAACATATTCTTCTGGTGATGGCTCAATTAATAATCCATATCGCATTGAAATTTAATCATTTTTGATTAAATTTTTTTAAACTACTTTTATCTTAAAAATAAATGTGATATAATAGAAACATAAGTTACCAATAGTTAGGAGAGTGATTATATGCCTGCTACGATTGAGTTAAGTAAAGAACACATTGTAAAGGTTGCAGTAAAAATGGTAAATGATAATGGATGGGATAGTATTAATGCTCGTAGTCTTGCTAAAAAGCTAGGAGTATCAACTAAACCTTTATATCGCATTTATAATAATATGGATGAAATAAAGGAAGATATTTATAAAGAGATATCGAGACAATATGATGAATTTATAACAAGTAGAGTAGATAATAAAAAAGCATTAATTACTTTATGTATTGCTTATGTTGAATTTGCTCAAGAATACAAAAATTTATTTATTAGTTTATTTTTAAGTAATAATTTGAAATGGCAAAGTTTTGAAAATGTATTAGATGAAAAATGGAATCAATCAACAATAATTAATTTGGTTAATAAACATGGATATAGTTTTGATGAAGCTAAAACTTTATTTATGAATCTTTGGTTATATGCAAATGGACTTGCAACTTTGATAGCTACAAACGAAATAAAAGTAGATGAAAAAGAAATTTTAGTAAGGCTTGTTAAAGCATATAAATTATTTGCAAAAAATGAATAGGAGTACTTTACAAATAAAGTCAAAAAAAGTATAATTGACGGTAGGGAGGAAGTATGTTAAAAAAATTATTAGTTAGTTTGCTTGTAGTTGTCAGTTTAGTAATTCCAAATGTTAAAGCCGCAGATGATTTACCTACAATTACTGATCATGAAAAAGTAACAATTTATTTGTTTAGAGGTAATGGATGCCATTATTGTCAAGGATTTTTAACAGAAATGAGCGAAATTTATGATGATTATACCGATTATTTTGAAGTTGTTGCTTTTGAATCGTGGAGTAATCAAGAAAACATGGAATTATTATATGATGCTAAAGAATATTTTGGGGAAGAAGTTGATAGTAGTGTACCATTTCTTGTAATTGGTGATGATTATCATTCAATTGGTTATAACACTGATGTAATTATTGAAGAAGCACTAAAGGCTTATCAAGATGAATCATATACTGATTTAATTGCCCAAATAATTGAAACAGAAGATTATGATGTTGATACTGAAACTTTTGCAGAAGCTTGCTCTAGTGAAGGAATACGTTATACTGAAGGCGGAGAAGTTGCTAGTGCAGGATTAAGTGATGGTGCTATTGTTGCTATTATATTTTCTGTAATTATTGTTGGCTTTGGTTCTTTAGTATTGTTTTCAAGACAACAAAGAAAAAATTAAAGTATTAAAAAACTCTTGTTAATCAAGAGTTTTTTCTATTCTGGTAAATTATAAGTATTTATTGAAAAATGTCTTTTACCATTAGTATCTAAGTAATATTTTGCTATTATTTCTTCATTACCTTCGCTATATCTAAGGGCTAAAGTCATTTCTATAGTATAACCTACTAAACCATTACCAGTTGTATTAAGTACTGGTTTAATGTCTCTTTTTAGACGTCTTTCAATTTCTTTGTCAATACCTAAATTATAAACTTCTCTTTGCAATTTTTCTGTATCTTTTTCCGCTAAATCATAAGCAGGTTTTGTTGTGCTTTCATCTTGATATAAGTTTAAATCAAGGGCACAGCCATTATTTGTTACATTAATTCCAAGAATGTAGGTATTTGAATCATATTCGGAACCACCAAAACGACATGTTGATGGGTCTACTACAGTTCCACCTTCACCAATTGTAAGAGTGACTTTTTGAGGTTGCGTTTGATTTTCCGAAGAATCACTAGCAATAATTTGAATTTGATAGGTTCCTTCTGCAAAATAGGAACTATAATCAATTAAATTACCATCTTCATCTCTACCTTCTTCATAAAATTCAATTATACATTCTTCATTGCTATTATCCGTACAAGTATCTACAAAATCTTCGGCATCATAAGTCTGACCAATAGCTATTGTTAAATCTTTAGTTGTAAGTTCTGGTTCTGTTACATCCACTACATTTAAAGTTGATTCATATTTGTGATCATTTACGGTTATTGAAACATCATAACTACCAAGTTTACTTAAATCAACACCGGAATAATCAACATCAATGTCATCTTCTTTAACATTTTGTAGTTCAGAAAAGAAATCTGTTTTATCAGGTAAATCACCATTTATTTCTACCGATATAGAATCTTGTACTTCAATTACTGCATCTGGTGAATCGTTACCTTTACCACCGACGCTAACAATAATTATTACCACTACAAATATTATTAATATACATCCTCCAACAATCATGTATGCTTTCATATTATTGTTCGAGGATCCTTTTACTCTTTGATTAAAAAATTTTCCTGCCAAAGTAATTCCTCCTTATTTATATAATAATATTATCATATTTTTGCTATACTTCCAATATATAAATCTAATAAAGCATGAAAAATTATTGAAAATAGACGTAAAGTTGTTGTAAATTTAATAAATTTATGGTATTATCGTTATTGCAGATTTATATTTTTAATATAATTTGTTAAGTGGCAGGGAAAATTGCGGACTTTGCCCAAACCACTTACGCGGAAAAATTTTATAGGAGGTGTTTTCGTGGCTAAAGAAGTCGTAAAGAAAATTAAATTGCAAATTGAAGCTGGCAAAGCAACACCTGCACCACCAGTTGGTACAGTACTTGGACCTGCAGGAATTAATCTTGGTGAATTTTGTACGAAGTTTAATGAAGCAACAAGAGATAAAATGGGTGATGTAGTTCCTTGTGAAATTACTATTTATGATGATCGTAGTTTCGATTTTGTTCTAAAAACTGCTCCAGCAGCATTCCTATTAAAGAAGGTTGCTAAAGTAAATAAGGGTAGTAAAAAAGGAGCAAATGAAATAGTTGCTACAATTTCTCAAGCAGATTTAAGAAAAATTGCTGAAGAAAAGATGCCTGATTTAAATGCTTATGATGTTGAAGCTGCTATGAAGCAAATTGCTGGTACAGCAAGAAATATGGGTATTGCAGTTGAAGGTGTTAATGATAGAGAACTTGAAATGCAAGCAGCAGAAGCTAAAGAAGAAGAAAAAGAACAAGCAAAACGTGATGCAGAACTAGCTGAACTTGAAGCAGAAGCTAAAGAAATGGCTGAAGCTGCAAGTGTTGATGTTCCGCTTCATGGTGAAGACGAAGAAGAAACAACTGAAGAAGAAAATTAATTTTATAAATATAATGTCCGCTTAAAATACCACAGTTAAGGAGGAAGAAAATGAAAAAACATGGAAAGAAATATGTGGAAGCATCTAAAAATGTAGATAGAAATGCTTTATACAGTTTAGAAGATGCAATCAAGTTAGTAAAAGAGACTTCAATTACTAAATTTGATAGTACTGTTGAAGTAGCTATTAAGTTAAACATTGATTCTAAAAAATCAGATCAACAACTTAAAGGTTCTTTATCACTACCACATGGTACTGGTAAAACTAAGAAAGTTTTAGTTATTGCTAAAGGTTCGTTTGCTGATGAAGCTAAGGAAGCTGGTGCTGACTTTGTTGGAGATAAAGATTTACTTGATAAGATTAAAAATGAAAATTGGTTTGATTTTGATGTAGTTGTAGCTACTCCAGATATGATGCCAGAAGTAGGTAAAATCGGTAATATTCTTGGGCCAAGAAATTTAATGCCAAACCCTAAAACTGGTACAGTTACTACAAAAGTTGGAGCAATAGTTGAAGAACTTAAAAAAGGTATGGTAATGTATAAGAATGATAAGTTTGGAAATGTTCATACTATCATTGGTAAAGTATCTTTTGATGATGCTAAGTTAAAAGAAAACTTAGAATATGTTGTTACAAGTATTGCTAAAGCTAAACCAAGTACAGTAAAAGGTAATTATATTCAAAATATTTCTATTTCAACAACTATGGGGCCTGGTATAAAGGTCGATAAAAATAGTTTTGACATTTAGTTAAAAATATATTATAATACGAGTTAGAAAAAGCGAGTCCAAAGACAGTAGGCATAAAATTAAGTCCTACCGAGGGGAACTTAAAAACTTTTATTTTGAGCTTCCCTAGGGAAGCTTTTCTAATATAAAAGGAGGATGTATGGCAAGCACAAAGATTCTTGAACAAAAGAAGAAGACTGTCGATGAAATTATTGACAAGCTTAAGAATAGTGAATCTGTTATTATATTTAAGTATCAAGGCATGAGTGTTGCAGATTTAAGTGAACTTAGAAGAAAACTTAAAGAAGTCCAAGCTGAGGTAAAAGTATATAAGAACACTTTACTAAAAAGAGCTGCTGATGAACTAAACATTAATCTAGATGATTTTCTAGCTGGTCCAAATGCAATTTTATTTGGTAAGACATTGCTTGAACCAATTAAGATCATATCAGAATTTGCTAAAAGTAATGATAAACTAGATATTCGTGTTGGCATCATTAGTGGTGATGTTGCAGATATTTCTGTAATTAAAGAATACGCATCAATTCCTTCAAGAGAAGGGCTACTTACAATGCTTGCAGGTGGTATGATGCAATATGTTAAAGATTTAGCAATAAGTTTAAACTTATATGCCGAAAAAATGGAAGGGAAGGAATAATTTATGGCAAAATTAAACAAAGAAGATTTTATAAGTGCATTAAAAGAAATGACTATTCTTGAAGTAAAAGAATTAGTTGATGCAATGAAAGAAGAATTTGGTGTTGATCCAATGGCTGTTGCAGTTGCTGCAGCTCCAGCTGCTGGTGCAGTAGACGAAGGACCATCTACTAAGACAGTTGTATTAAAATCAGCTGGTGGAAACAAAATTGCAGTTATTAAAATCATTAAAGAAATTACTGGTTTAGGATTAGTTGAAGCTAAAGCTGTTGCTGACAATGGTGGAAATATTAAAGAAAATATTCCATCTGAAGAAGCTGAAGCTATTAAGACTCAATTAACTGAAGCTGGTGCTGAAGTAGAATTAGTTTAAAAATTAAATCTTTTTTCAGAAAATATCAACAAATTTGTTGATATTTTTTTAATTTTTGCTATAATAAAAAACAATTAATGAGGAGGAGAAATATGAAAAGAAATTATGAAGTGTCTGAAACTAATCAGTTTAAAGTTTCAAAATTTTTAAATCTTTATACTAGAGAAGTTTTGATGGATGGAGAAAATGTCGTTGGAGCTTTTGTAAATTCTAAAGTTGAAATGGTTGCAACAGATAATGGATATGAAGAAATGCCTGTATTTATTGAAACGGTTGTACATAGTGGACCTACAACTGAAGTAAAAGCTAATATGCCCCTTCAAAAGATTTTTAAAAGTGCCACTAATCAAGAAAAAGTAGCTGCAAAAATTAATAATGTTAGTATCAGTGATTTTAGAGATTATGAACTATGTGAAGATTTATTAAATGGGTATGTTTGCTGTGATTATTTTGGCCTTTTAGAATCACTTAAAAGTGAAATTTCAAAATATTTAGAAGTAGAAAATGAAAATAATCGTAGTAGATAAAAATAATTGACTTTAAATGACCTGCTATAATATAATTTATTTGAGGCGATTAAATGAAAAAACTAAATAATAATGGTTGGGGTTTAACAGAAATGTTAGTATTTTGTGCAATATTATTAATAGCTTTATTTATTGCTGCATATTTAATATATAGATTATATAAAAATTTAGGATTATAAAGTAAAAAAAATTACAATTTTTGCTTGACAAACATAAAATAATAAGGTATATTAATAGTGCATTTTAAAACGGGTTCTGCTAAGGTGGAACCTTGTAAAAAGTGATTTTGGATACACCAGGGTGTGTGTTAATGGAAGGGAGGACTTATGCCTACAATAAATCAACTTGTAAAAAAGAATCGTGGTAAGAAAAGAAGAAAAAGTAAAAGTCCAGTTTTAAATGTTGGATATAATACTTTGGAAAAGAAGCAAACTGATGCAAAAAGCCCACAAAAAAGAGGGGTATGTGTTAAAGTTGCTACTAGAACACCTAAAAAACCGAATTCAGCTTTAAGAAAATATGCTCGTGTGAGACTTTCTAATGGTAAAGAAATCGATGCATATATTCCAGGTGAAGGACATAACTTACAAGAACATAGTGTTGTTTTAGTAAGAGGTGGTCGTGTTAAAGATTTAATCGGTGTTCGTTATCACATTGTTCGTGGTACACTTGATACACACGGCGTACAAGATAGAAAACAAGGCCGTAGTAAATACGGAACTAAAAAAGAAAAGAAATAATAGATTAGGAGGATTATAATGCGTAAAAGAAGAGCTATAAAAAGAGATGTGCTTCCAGATCCTATATATAACTCTAAAGTTGTAACTAAATTAGTTAATCAAATTATGACTAATGGTAAAAAAGGTACAGCTCAAAAGATTTTATATGAAGCTTTTGAAATAGTAGAAAAAGAAACTGGAAAGCCAGCTTTAGAAGTATATAATGCTGCTTTAGAAAATATTAAACCAGCATTAGAAGTTAAATCACGTCGTGTTGGAGGCTCTAATTATCAAGTGCCAGTTGAAGTTAAAGATGACAGAGCTCAAACTTTAGCACTACGTTGGTTAGTTAATTATGCAAAATTAAGAAATGGAAAGGGTATGGCCATTAATTTAGCAAACGAAATCATGGATGCCGCAAATGGGACTGGTGGAGCTGTTAAAAAACGTGAAGATACACACAAAATGGCTGAAGCAAATAAAGCATTTGCTCACTATAGATGGTGATCTATGGCTAGAGATGTATCATTAGATAAATTAAGAAATATTGGTATCATGGCACACATTGATGCCGGAAAAACTACATTTACAGAAAGAGTATTGTTTCATACAGGTATAACACATAAAATTGGTGAAACTCACGATGGAGAATCACAAATGGACTGGATGGAACAAGAAAAAGAAAGAGGTATTACTATTACTAGTGCTGCAACAACTGCTCACTGGAAAGGATACCGCCTAAATATCATCGATACTCCAGGTCACGTAGACTTCACTGTTGAAGTTCAACGTTCACTTAGAGTACTTGATGGTGCAATATGCTTACTTGATGCTAATGCCGGGGTTGAACCACAATCAGAAACTGTATGGCGTCAAGCAACAGAATATAAAGTTCCAAGAATGATATTTGCTAATAAAATGGATAAAATCGGTGCTGACTTTGAATTTACTTTAGGTACTATTAAATCAAGACTTGGAGTTAATTATGCTCCAATTCAATGGCCTATTGGTGCTGAAGCGGATTTTAATGGAGTTATTGATTTACTTACAAGAAAAGCATATCATTATAATGGAGATCAACAAGAAAATGCAGAAGGAATTGAAATTCCTGAAGATTTAAAAGCTATAGTTGAACAAAAAAGAACTGAACTTATAGAAAAAGCTGTTGAATTCGATGATGAATTAATGGAAAAATATCTTGAAGGTGAAGAACTTGCTGTTGAAGATATCAAAAAAGCTATTCGTAAAGGAGTTTTAGCTGCTGAATTCTTCCCAGTAATGTGTGGTAGTGCCCTATCTAATATGGGTGTTAAGTTAGCACTTGATGCTGTAATAGATTATATGCCAAGTCCACTTGATGTACCAGCTATTGAATGCATGGATATGTCTGGCAATGATGTTTTAAGACAACCTAATGATTCTGAACCATTTACAGCTATGGCTTTCAAAATAATGACCGATCCATATGTTGGTAGACTAGCATTCTTCAGAGTTTATGCCGGTCATTTACAAAGTGGTTCATATGTTCTTTGTACAAATGCAACAGGTAAGAAAGAAAAAGAAAGAGTTGGAAGAATTCTTCAAATGCACGCTAATCACCGTAAAGAAATTACAGAAGTATATTGTGGTGAAATAGCTGCTGCAGTTGGTTTAAAATCAACTACTACCGCTGATACATTATGTGATGAAAAAAATCCATGTATCATGAAGGGAATGGAATTCCCGCTTCCTGTTATTGATGAAGCTATTGAACCAAAATCAAAGGCTGACCAAGAAAAAATGGCTACAGCATTACAAAAACTAGCTGAAGAAGACCCAACATTTAAATATAAGACTGATCCTGAAACTGGTCAAACAGTTATAAGTGGTATGGGAGAACTTCACCTAGATATTCAAGTTGATAGAATGCGTCGGGAATTCGGCGTTGAAGCAAATATTGGTCGACCTCAAGTAGCTTACCGTGAAACAATCACACAAGCAGCTGATTGTGAAGGTAAATACATTAAACAATCAGGTGGTCGTGGACAATATGGTCATGTTTGGGTTAGATTTGAACCAAATCCTGAAAAAGGATATGAATTTGTTGATGCTATCGTTGGTGGGGTAGTTCCTCGTGAATATATTCCAGTAACTGATAAAGGATTACAAGAAGCTATGGCTGGTGGAATTCTTGCAGGTTACCCAATGGTAGATGTTAAAGCAACATTATTTGATGGTTCTTACCATGATGTCGATTCATCAGAAATGGCTTTCAAAATTGCAGCTTCAATGGCTTTAAAAGAAGCAAAAAATAAATGTAAACCAGTTTTACTAGAACCAATTATGAAAGTTGAAGTAGTAATACCTGATGAATACATGGGTAATGTTATGGGTGACTTAACAAGTCGTCGTGGAAAACCTATGGGTAATGAATCAAGAGGAAATGCATTATCAATTAATGCTATGGTTCCACTTGCTGAAATGTTTGGCTATGCAACTAGTCTTCGTTCAAATACTCAAGGTCGTGGAAACTTTACAATGACACTAGATCATTATGAAGAAGTTCCAAAAGGAATTGCTGAAGAAATTATTAAGAAAAACAGCATAAATTAAGAATAATACTTGAAAAATTTTCAAGCATTAGATAAAATATAATAGTAATAGAAAAAAGGAGGAAATATTATTATGGCAAGAGAAAAATTTGATCGTTCAAAAGAACACGTTAATATTGGTACTATTGGTCACGTTGACCATGGTAAAACAACATTAACTGCTGCGATCACTAAATATTTTGGAACATTTGTTGATTATGCTGATATCGACAAAGCTCCAGAAGAAAGAGAAAGAGGTATAACAATCAACACTGCACACGTTGAATATGAAACTGACAAACGTCACTATGCACATGTTGACTGTCCAGGACATGCCGATTATGTTAAAAACATGATTACAGGTGCAGCTCAAATGGACGGAGCAATCCTTGTTGTATCTGCTGCTGACGGTCCAATGCCACAAACTAGAGAACATATTTTATTATCTCGTCAAGTTGGTGTGCCTAAGATCGTGGTTTACATGAATAAATGTGACCAAGTTGATGATCCAGAACTACTAGATTTAGTAGAAATGGAAATCAGAGAATTACTAGGAGAATATGGATTCGATTCAGAATGCCCTATTATCCGTGGTAGCGCTTTAAAAGCTCTTGAAGGAGATGAAGCTGCTGCTCAAAGTATCCGTGATTTAATGGCTGCTGTTGATTCTTATATCGATGCACCAGTTCGTGATACTGACAAACCATTCTTAATGAGCATTGAAGACGTATTTACTATTTCAGGACGTGGTACAGTTGTTACTGGACGTGTTGAAAGAGGAAAAGTAAGTCTAAATGAAGAAGTTGAAATTGTTGGTTTAAGACCTACTAAGAAAACAGTTGTTACTGGTATTGAAATGTTTAGAAAATCTCTAGACTATGCACAAGCTGGTGACAATGCTGGTGTTTTACTTCGTGGTATTGCTCGTGATGAAGTTGAACGTGGACAAGTTTTAGCTAAACCTGGAACTGTTACACCTCATACTAAATTTAAAGCAAGTGTATACGTTCTATCTAAAGAAGAAGGCGGACGTCATACTCCATTCTTCTCAAATTACAGACCACAATTCTACTTCAGAACAACAGATGTTACTGGTGTAATTGAATTACCTGAAGGTGTTGAAATGGTTATGCCTGGTGACAATGTTGATATGACTGTTGAATTAATTGCTCCAGTTGCTCTTGAAAACGGTACTAAATTCTCTATCCGTGAAGGCGGAAGAACTGTTGGTGCTGGTGTAGTAACTGAAATCGTTAAATAATTTGAGATTAAAATTATAAACTATTGGTTTTGACAATAGTTTTTTGATATTAGAAAATAAGGGTATTAGTAGAAATAAATTAAGTATTATGCTTGCCGTTGGTTATAATTTAGTTAATAGATATTATAAAAACTCAGTTATTAGAGTAGATATAGATATAATAGCTAGAATATGTTATGTACTTAATTGTGATATTACTGATATACTTAAATATAAAAATAATAGCTCTAGTTAGAACTATTATTTTTATTTAAGAATTCTTCAAACCCATTAAATAAATCTCTTATATCAATATTATATGTCATACTTATTTTAAATAATGTATCAAGTGATACTCCAACACACAAACCAGGACTTTCTATTTGTGATAGAAAACCTCTGCTCATATCTATTTTTTCTGCTAAAGATTCTTGACTATCATTATGTTCAGTTCTAACTTTTTTGATATTATCACCAATTAATCTATAAAAGTCATTTAAATTATAATTATTCATGCATATCACCTAAAAATATTGTATATTAATATTTTTAATGTTTCTGCTAGTTTGAAACTAGCAATTTGTTTAATTTTATGTTATTATAAATTAAAAGGTAGTGATATTTATGAATTTAGAAAAAATTTGTCTAAAAAATAAATTGATATTGTTGATAAGTAGTGTGTTACTAACATTAATTTTAATAACAATTATTATTTTTAATAATAAAGATAATTCAAATAATATAATATCAAATATAAAAAAAGAAGAACCAGTTATAAATAGTAATATGATTACTATGATGTATGAAACAGAAGCTGGTTCTGGAGAATATATAGAAACTAAAGATAATACTTGGCCAGAATCCGGTTATATATTTAATGAAACATTAAGTGGTTGTGAAAATGGTGGAGAACTAGAATATAACTCCGGGAATAATACAGTAAATTTATTAAGTAATTCATCAGATCGATGTTATGTGTACTTTGATAAATATGATGGAGTTTGGATAGATAATGTAAGTATAACTAATGTAACAGGTTCATCAGTTACATTAGATGTAAGTGCAACAAGTGAAAATGGTAATATAACAACATATTATTATGCATTAAATGATAGCGAAGAATATATAGAAAGTACAACTAATCCAATAGTAATAAATGATTTAAATA
>CALVYM010000023.1 GCA_944372205.1 uncultured Bacilli bacterium | reverse complement strand
TTCACTTAAACTTCACTTTATTTATTACTAAAACTTTGTTATACTATATTCGAGGGATTAATATGGAAAAAAATGAATTAATGTTAAAATTAAATGAACTTAAAAATAAAATATCAGAACTTGCGAGGTATCTTTGACTTAAATAAGAAAAAAGAAGAACTCATCTCTTTAGAAGAAGCTACAACTAAAGAAGATTTCTGGCAAAATGTTGATAATGCTAATATTATCAACACTAAAATTGCCCATTTAAAAAAAGAAATTGATTTATATGAAGAGTTAAATAAAGAAATTAATGAAGGTATAGAAGTTGTTAATTCTGGCGAAGAAGATTTAATTGCTTTAATAGCTGAAAATATTACTGATTTAGAAAATAAAATAGATGAATTAGAAATTACAACTCTCCTTAATGGTGAATTTGATGAATACAACTGTTATTTAGAAATCCATCCTGGAGCTGGTGGCACAGAATCTTGTGATTGGGCAAGTATGCTAGCTCGGATGTATGAAAAATTCTCGGAAAAAGAAAATTTTAAATTGGAAATTATAGATGAAGCAAAAGGTGATGAAGCTGGCCTTAAAAGTATAACTTTAAAAATTAATGGTGATTTTGCTTATGGGTATTTAAAATACGAATCAGGAGTTCATCGTTTAGTGCGTATTTCACCATTTGATTCAGGTGCTAGAAGGCATACCTCATTTGCATCAGTAACCGTTTTTCCAGAAATTAAAAAAAATATCAATATTGAAATTAAAGAAGAAGATTTAAAAATTGATGTATATCACTCAAGTGGTGCTGGAGGACAATCAGTTAATACTAGTAATTCAGCAGTTAGAATTACCCATTTACCAACAAAGCTAGTAGTAACTTGTCAAAATGAAAGAAGTCAGTTGAAAAATAAAGAACAAGCATTAAGTATTTTAAAAAATAAATTATATATGTTAGAGTATCAAAAAGAACAAGAAAAGATTAATGCCATGAAAGATACTGATGCTGCAATTAATTTTGGCAGCCAAATAAGAAGTTACATCCTAGAGCCGTACAAACTTGTAAAAGATCACAGAACTAATTTTGAATCAACTGATCCTACTAAAATTCTTGATGGCTTTATAATGGATATGCTAATATATAATTTAAAAAATATGAATAAAGGTGACAAATGAAAAAAGAATTAGATTTTTTAGAAGAAAATATTAAAAATAATTCTAAAATAATTATTGCTTGCAGCGGTGGTCCAGATTCAATGTGCTTACTTAATTTATTAATTAAATTAAGAGAAAAAAAGAACTTAGAATTAATTGTTGCTCATGTTAATCATAAATTAAGAGCTGCTAGTGATGATGAAGCAAAAATAGTAAAAGATTATGCAAATAAAAATAAAGTAATCTTTGAATTAGAAGAATTTAATTACCAAAATACTAAATTTAGTGAAGATGAAGCACATAGAAAAAGATATAATTTTTTCAAAAGTTTAATTAAAAAATATAAAGCAAATTATTTAGTTACTGCTCATCATGGTGATGACTTAATTGAAACAATTTTAATGCGTATAGCTCGTGGCAGTAATCTAAATGGTTATATTGGTATTAAAAAAATAACGCAAAATAAAGATTATCAAACAATAAGACCACTTCTTACAACTACCAAAGATGAAATAATTAAATATAATAAAGAAAATAATATTTTATATGTTATTGATGAAAGTAATGAATCTTTAAAATATACTAGAAATAGATATCGTAAAAATATATTACCGTTTTTAAAAAATGAAGATAAACAAATTCATTTAAAATATTTAAAATTTAGTGAAGAACTAGAAGATTATGATAATTTTGTAAATAATTATATTAAAGAAAAAGAATTTATTGTTGATAACAAAATAGTTATTAACAAAATAATTGACGAATCAAATTTTATTAAAAGAAAAACAATTGAACAAGTAGTTAAAAATATTCAAATAAATGATTATTTTAATATCTCTGATAGTCAAATGAATGAATTATTAAAATTAATATATAATAGTAATAAAAGTATAAATTTAAATAATAACTATATTGGAATTAATGAATATGGTTACTTAAAAATAAGAAAAAAAACAAATAATGAATATCAAGAAATAATATTAGATAAAAATTTAGAATTTTTAGGTTATAATTTTTACTATAATTGTGATAATGGTAACAACTCTAATAATTGTATTTATCTAAATTTATCAGAAATAACTTTACCACTTAAACTTAGAACAAGGCATGATGGTGATAAAATGCAAGTTTTAAATTTAGGAACTAAAAAAATAAATGATATATTTATAGATGAAAAGATAAATAGAGAGTTAAGAGATAGATATCCTGTGCTTGTAGATGCCAAAAATAATATAATTTGGCTTCCAAGTTTAAAAAAATCACAATTTTGTAAAGACAAATCTGAAAAATATGATATAATAATTAAATGTGAGGCAAGGTGAATTAATTAAATGAATGTAAAACAAAAACAAAATGATAGTTTTAAAAATTTATTACCATATGTTGTATTAGCAATGGTAGTATTAGTTGTAGTATTTGCACTTAATATGCAAGGTAGTAAAGTAAATGAACTCACAACTGGTGAGTTGATGACAGAATTACAAGAAAATAATGTAACAGAAATTTCTATTACTCCAAAAAGTGATGAATCAATCTATTATGTTGAAGGTAAATTAGAAGGTTATAAGGAAACTGAAAGTTTTACTGCTAGAGTTGTTGGTAGTGAACTTAACAATGTTTTAACTTTAATTGAAGAAAATAATATTGAAGAATATGATACTAATGCTGATCCTGGTAGTAGTCCATTACTTTATATTTTAGTAAATGTACTGCCTTTAGTATTATTAGTAGTTATTATGTATTTTCTATTTATGAAACTTGCTAATTCTAATAAAAGTTCTATGGATTTTGGCCGTAGTAAAGCAAGACTTAGCAATGAAAATGATAAAAAGAGTTTTAAAGATGTTGCAGGTTTAAAAGAAGAAAAAGAAGAAGTTGAAGAACTTATAGATTTCTTAAAAAATCCTAAAAAGTTTGAAAAACTAGGAGCAAGAATTCCTAAAGGTGTTTTGCTTGTTGGTCCTCCAGGAACTGGTAAAACATTGCTTGCTAAAGCTATTGCGGGAGAAGCAAATGTTCCATTTTACTTTATAAGTGGTTCGGATTTTGTTGAATTATTCGTTGGTGTTGGTGCCAGTCGTGTTCGTGATATGTTTAAAGAAGCTAAAAGAAATGCTCCATGTTTAATATTTATTGATGAAATTGATGCTGTAGGCCGCCAAAGAGGAACTGGCCTTGGCGGAGGACATGATGAACGTGAACAAACTTTAAACCAATTACTAACTGAAATGGATGGTTTTGGTGAAAATGAAGGAATCATCATTATTGCTGCAACTAATAGACCAGATGTACTTGATCCAGCTTTGCTTCGTCCAGGTAGATTTGACCGTCAAGTAACAGTTAGTCTTCCTGATGCTAACGAAAGAGAAGCAATATTAAAAGTTCATGCTAAAAACAAAATAATAGATAAAAGTGTTAATTTAGCTAATTTAAGTTTAAGAACTCCAGGTTTTAGTGGAGCAGACTTAGAAAACCTTCTTAATGAAGCGGCACTTCTTGCAGTTCGTCGTAATAAAAATGCCATTACAATGGATGAAATAGACGAAGCAACTGATAGAGTATTGCTTGGACCTGCCAAAACTACCAGAAAGATAACTGACAAAGAAAAGAAGTTAGTGTCCCTACATGAAGCTGGTCATGCAGTAATTGGTCTAAAACTTGAAGATGCTCAAGAAGTTCATAAAATAACTATTATTCCTCGTGGTATGGCGGGAGGTTACACTATGATGCTTCCAAAAGAAGAAAAAATAGCTGTTCATACTAAAGATGAATTACTTGCTCAAATAACTGGTCTTCTTGGAGGTCGAGTTAGTGAAGAAATGTTCTTAAATGAGATTTCCACTGGTGCAAGCGATGATATCAAAAGAGCAACAAAAATAGCAAGAAGTATGGTCACTGAATATGGTATGAGTGATTTAGGACCTGTTCAATATGAAGAAAAAAGTGAAGGTGTATTCTTAGGAAGAGATTATACTAAGGCTAAAAACTTCTCAGATCAAGTTGCTTTAGAGATTGATAAAGAAACAAGAAAAATAATAGAAGAATGTTATGAAAAAGCTAAAAAGATTATAGCTGATAATAAAGATTTAATTTTTAAACTTAGTGATGCTTTAATGAAGTATGAAACAATTACTAAGGAACAAATTGAATCAATTGTTAAATACGGTGAAATTAAACCAATAGAAGAAGATAAAAAAGAAGATAATAATTCTGAAGAAACAAAAACTGAAACTAAAAAAACTAGAAAAATAAAATCTAGTGAAAATGAAGAATAGGAAGTGAAAATATGTTAGAAAATATTTTATTAGTAATATCAATCCTTTTAATAGCTATTGTATTACTTCAAGGAAATAAAGCTAGTGATGCCGGCGGGATTATAACTGGTGGTAATGAAAATTTATTCCAACATGCTAAAGAAAGAGGACTAGAATTATTTATAAGTCGTGCAACTTTAGTTCTAGGACTTCTATTCTTTGTAATTTCCTTAATACTATTCTTATTATAAAACAGCAAAAATTTGCTGTTTTTTTATATAATAGGTAGTCTCTTCTTTTAATCAAACTATTGGTTGTTCTAGATTTGTAGTGATACAGGGATAGTCAAAATAAATTTTGAACTTTTTTTAGTTAAAATTATATGTTCAAAATAAGAAAGTTGTGTTACAATTAAATAGTGATAATATGAAAAATAAAGGTTTTACATTAATCGAATTGATTATAACAATTACATTGGTTGCAGTTATTTCTTTAAGTATTGGTGTAAGCGTATCTGGTATGCTTTCTAGGCAAAAGGAAAAACAAGCTGAAGAATTAAAGAAAACAATTGAAGAAGCCGCTTGTGTGTATTCGGAGGTAGAAGACACTTCAGCAACAAGCGTTACCTTAAAAACGCTTATAGAAGCTGGTCTTTTAGATAAAGATTTAACTAATCCTATAACCAAAATCCCATTAGAAGAAAATGATAAGGTAGAAATTATTTGGGATAACTTTGAAAAAACTTGCACATATATTTTTCCAGGATTAGATGAATAAATGTTTTAAAAATATGAATAAATATGGTATACTAAAGGTGTGATAGTTTATGAAGAATAAAAAGCGGACATTAATAATATTATTAGTACTAATCATAATTATCTTGATTGTTCTTGGCATAGTTATCTTTATCGGAGGTAATAAAGATAAAGAAGTAAAGAATTTCTATAAACAAATTGAAGAAATAACTTGTGAATATGCTAAAGAAGAAAATATTACAGAACCATTATGTTATGGCTTTAGTAATTTGTGTCAAGTAAAATTTAATACCCTAATTAGTTGGGGATATTTGGATGAAAATTTAGAAAATCCATTAACTCATGAAAAGGTGAGTGAAAACACTACCAGCTATGTTGAAATATCTTGGAAGGATAATGAAATGATTTGTACATATAAAGAAGGTTAGAAGATGGAAGAACAAATTATTGAAATATTAAAAGATGAAACAAAAGGTCAAACAATAGATGAAATAAACAAAAAATTACAGTATAAATCTGTTAAAGGGATTAATGAGTTACAAACAGTTCTTGATCAAATGACAACTGAAGGAATTCTCCATAAATCTAAAAAAAGAGAATATATATTAATGAGTAACACTAAAACTTTAAAATGCGGTTATATTAGAATTAATCGCAGTGGCAACGGCTTTGTAGAAGTTGAAAATGGTCCTGACATTTTTGTTAGGAGCGAAAATCTAAACGGAGCTATAAATAATGACTTTGTAGAAGTTGATTATTCAACTCACAATAACGAAGCATATGTCATTAAAATTCTAAAAAGAGATTTAAGTAATTTAGTTGGTGAAATGGTTAGCATTAAAAATAAATTAGTGTTTAAACCGGATGATGATAAATTAAATATTATTGTAAAATTAACAAAAGATAGTTTAAATCAAGTTGTCGAAGGTCATAAAGTCCTAGTTCAAATTATTAAAGAAATTGGCAAAAGACAATACTTGGGAAAAATTGCTAAAATTATTGGCCATAAAAACGATCCTGGAGTAGATATTATTACTATTGCTCTAAGACATGGTATTGAAGTAGAATTTAGTGAAGAGGTTATAAAAGAATTAGAAAATATTCCAAATGTTGTCTCAGAAAATGAAAAAGTTGGTCGTAAAGACTTAACAAATAAAATGATTTTTACAATTGATGGCGATGATACTAAAGATATAGATGATGCTATAAGCATTAAGAAAAATAATGATAATTATATTCTAGGAGTTCATATCGCCGATGTATCACATTATGTAAAAATGGGTTCCTCTTTATATGATTCTGCTTTTAAGCGCGGAACATCTAGTTATCTTGCAGATACAGTTATACCGATGATTCCTCACCAATTATCTAATGGAATTTGTTCACTAAATCCTGATGTTGAAAGGCTTACTATAAGTTGTGTAATGACCATTAATAAAAATGGAAAAGTTATAGACTATGACATTTTCCCATCAGTTATAAAATCTCGCAAGCAAATGACTTATAAAAATGTCAATAAAATTTTAGAAGAAGATATAGTTCCTGAAGGATATGAAGCTTATGTTTCAGATTTAAAACTTATGGCAGAACTTGCTAAAATACTAAGAGCAGAAAAAGTATCTCGAGGATATATTGATTTTGGTCTAGATGAAGCTAAAATCATTCAAGATGAAAATGGTAAAGCAATTAATGTTGTTAAAAGGGAAAGAGGAGTTGGTGAAAATTTAATTGAAGATTTTATGATCGCCGCCAATGAAACAATAGCAACTCATATATCTAATATGGATTTACCATTTATATACCGTGTTCATGATGTTCCAAATAGTGAAAAAATTGAAGACTTCAAAAATTTAATTAAACAAATGGGATATCAAATTCATACTGATTTAAATAAAATTACACCTTTAACAATGCAAAAAGTATTAAATGAACTACGAGATAAAAAAGAATTTAATATTCTTTCAGATATGCTCCTTCGTAGTATGAAAAAAGCAATATATAGCCCAAATAATATTGGACACTTTGGCTTAGCTTTAACTAATTACACCCACTTTACTAGTCCAATCAGAAGATTTCCGGACCTTACAGTACATCGTTTATTAAGGACTTATTTATTTGAAAACAGAATAGATATGGAAACAATAAATTATAATGCAAAATACCTAGTTGATGTTGCAACTAATTCTAGTGAAACAGAGGTTGCAGCAACGGAAGCTGAAAGAGATGTACTTGATATGAAAATGGCTGAATATATGGAATCTCATATTGGTGAAGAATATGATGGTATAATTAGTGGTGTTACTAATTTTGGAATGTTTGTTGAACTCGACAATTTAGTTGAAGGTTTAGTTCATATAAGTTCTTTAGATGGCTACTTTGAATACATACCAGAAATATTGTCATTAGTAAGTGAAAATAAAAGATATAGAATTGGTGATGAAGTTAGAGTAGTTGTAACATCTGCTAGCAAAGAATCTAGCACAATTGATTTTGAATTAGTGGGGGATCAATATGGAGATAAAAAATAAAAAAGCTTACTTTAACTATTTTATCAAAAGAGAAATTGAAGCGGGCATAGTATTAGTAGGAACAGAAATAAAATCAGTTAAAAAAGGCTCAATAAACATTACAGACAGTTATATTAGAATAAAAAATGGTGAGGCATATATTATTAATATGTTTATTGAAAAATATGATGCCGCTAGTATATTCAATCATGAAGAGACGCGAGAAAGAAAATTGCTCTTACATAAAAAAGAAATAAAAAAATTATTAGAAGAAGTAAAACAAGAAGGTTATACATTAGTTCCTTTAAAAGTTTATCTTAAAAATGGTAAAGCTAAAATATTAATTGGAGTGGCTCGTGGTAAAAAATTATATGATAAAAGGGAAGCCATTAAAAAAAGAGATGAATTAAGAGAAAGAAGGTAGTAAAATGAAGTTAAAAAAGAAATTTATATTTATTGGTATTGGGATAGTTTTCATCCTTGCCATTATCGCCGTCGTTTTATGGGTTAGTGGGGTATTTTCTAGTGATAAAGAAGAAACAAACAATAATAATAACGAAACAGTACCGAATGAAGTAAAAGAAGAAAAGAAACTACAAATAGTTGATGAAAATTCTACTTCTCGTCCCTATGCAGTTATGATTAATAATATAAATGTTGCAAGACCTCTGCAAAGTGGCTTGCAAGATGCCTATATAATTTATGAAATAATAGTTGAAGGTGGCATAACTAGATATATGGCCTTATTCTTAGACCAAGACACTGAAAGAATCGGCTCAATTAGAAGTGCCAGACATTATTTTTTAGATTATGCATTAGAAAATGATGCAATATTTGCTCATAATGGTCAAAGCCCTCAAGCACAAAGCGATTTTAGAACTCTCGGAATTGATAGAATAGAAGTTAATAATTCAACTACAGGCTGGAGGGATAAATCATTAAATGTCAGCACAGAACACCGATTATTTACAAGCATTGAAAAACTTAACAACGGTTTAGGAAACAAAAGAACTGAAAGAGAAAATGATTTATTATTAAATTATAGTGTTGATGAGCTTGATTTAAATAGTTATGATGGTGCAATTGATGCTAAAAACATTACCATAAAATATTCAAGTTCAACAACTAATAGATATGAATATGATTCTGAAGAAAAAGTTTATAAAAGATTTGTCAATGATAAAGAACATACAGATTATGTAACTAAAAAGCAATACACATTTAAAAATATTATAACTTATCAAGTAGATAATTATACACTAAATGATGGTGAAAACAAAGGAAGACAAGATATTGAAAATATAGGTTCAGGAACTGGTTATTACATAAGTGATGGTTATGCAGTACCTATAACTTGGGAAAAGGAAAGTAGAACTAGCCAAACTAAATATTATTTAGAAAGTGGCGAAGAATTAGTAGTAAATGATGGTAATACATTTATTCAAATTCAACCAGAGGGTCAAACATTAACAATCGAATAAGGAGGCAATATGTTAGATTTTGTAGAACAATATTATATATTATTTATAATTATTAGTGTTTTATTAATATTTTCATTTATTGGTTATTTTGTTAATGAAAAAAATAAAAAAGGGAATTCTTTTAGAATAAATGATAATAATAATGATAATTTAAATATTAAAAGTGATGTAAGTAATACTAATATTGCTAATAATATTGCTGATAATATGTCTATAAATGACATAATAAATAAAAATGTTGATTCAAAAATAAATACAAATAATAATAATTAAAGTCCACTAAAGGGCTTTTTATTTTATTTAAAATTTGATATAATTAATAAGTCACAAGGATGGTGTTTAAATGAATTTATCTATAATATGGGATACATTCACTAAAATATTAGATATATGTTTTGTGTGGATTGCCTTTTATTATATCTTAAAAAATGTTAAAAATAATATTAAAATGGTACTAATCGTTAAAGGTGTAATATTAATTTTAATTGTCAAACTTTTAAGTGATTGGTTAAATTTATATACAGTTGGAGTAATCTTAGAATATGCAATTCAATGGGGACCACTTGCTATAATTGTTATTTTCCAACCAGAAATTAGGAGTGTTTTAGAATCACTAGGTCGGACTCAACTTCTAGGTAGACATAAAATATTAACAGTTGATGAACGAGAAAAAGTAGTTTATGAAATAATGCGAGCAGTAGAATATTTTCGTAAAAATAGAATTGGAGCTTTAATAGTTATTGAAAGAGAAATATCTCTAGAAGAATATATTAAAAACTCAACTAAAGTCTATGCGGATTTGACAGATTCTCTTTTAGAAACTATCTTTTTTCCCAATTCCCCACTTCATGATGGTGGAGTAATTATTCAAGGAGATCGTATAACATGTGCTGGTACAGTATTTAAAACTAGTATGAATCCTAACCTATCTAAAAGGCTAGGTACTCGTCATAGAGCAGCATTAGGTATAGCGGAAGAAAGTGATGCCATAGCTTTAGTAGTATCTGAAGAAACTGGTAGATTAAGTATAGCAGTTGATAGCAACTTGCATTATAATTTAGAACCGGATCAATTTAGAATGATGTTAATAGATGAATTAAAACCTAAAATGGAAGTCTTCTTTGAAGCTGATGAAAGTGAAGGTGAAGACGAATGATAACAAGATTTTTCAAAAAAATATATAAATTTATTGACAAATATATAGTAGTGCCAATAAGTAGAGCGATTTATTATTTGTCCAAGAAATTCAAAAAGAATCAAGGTAAATTAGATAAAATATTAAATAGACCAAATTTCTTGATATACCTATCTTTAATTATAGCGGTTGGCTTGTTTTTACTAATAGATTCTAAAGTAATATCTTTAGTAGAAACTGAAGCAGAGGTTATAACTAATGTGCCAGTTGTTGTTAATTATAATGAAGAAGCCTATGTTGTTGAAGGAGTTCCAGAAACAGTTGATATAACTATTACTGGTCGCAAAAGTGATATATATTTAGCTAAACAACTTGGAGAATATGAAGTTATTCTGGATTTATCAGATTATAAACCTGGAGATACACCATATAAAGTATACTTTACATATTCCAAATCAATTGATTCTTTAAGTTATCAATTATCACCAGAATATGTTCAAGTAACTATAAAGAATAAAGAAAGTCAAGTAAAATCAATAGATTATGATTTACTTAATATTGATGCTCTAGATAGTAGATTAAGTGTCGAATCAGTTACTTTAAATCAATCAGAAGTTGTAGTTAAAGGTGGCAGCGATGCTCTAGATGCTATTGCCTCAGTAAAAGCTCTAATTGACCTAGAAGAACAAGAATTTACTGAAGCAGGAACATATGACATAGATAATATTGCTTTAGTTGCGTATGATTCTAATGGAAATAGATTAGATAATGTTGAAATTGTTCCAAATACTATAAGTGCTACAATAGTTCTTGATAGTTATTCAAAAACAGTACCACTTACAGTTCAAACAACTGGTGATCTTGTAACTGGTAAAGCAATAGCTTCAATTCTAATCAATAACACATCATCATATTCAATAACAATATATGGTGATGAATCTGAACTTGAAAACATAGAAAACATACCAGTAACAATTGATGTATCTGGCATGGGCAATGAATCAACAAAAACTTATCGGGTAAACATAAGAAAGCCTAATGGAGTTCGGGATATGTCTACTGATAGTGTTGAAATTACAGCTACATTTGGTGATGAAGAGCAAAAAACAATTACTTTAACTAGCAATTTTGCTCAAAGAAATATTGGAAGTGGTTTAACAGCTAATCCTATTTCTGGCCAAGAAATAAGTGTTCAAGTTAAAGGAGTTGCCTCAGTTATTGAAAAAATTGATGCAGAAGATATTCAAGCTTACATAGACTTAGAAGGCCTTAGTGCTGGAGACCATGAAGTTGAAGTAAAAATTGATAATAACAATCCGCTAGTAAGTTATGTAGTGTCTAATACATTAAGAATTAGAATTACTGAAAATTAAAAGAGACTAAATTGCTTAGTCTCTTTCTTCAAAATTCATAAATAATATTCCAATATTGATAAGTCCTGTTATACCAACAAGAATATAAATGATACTTTCTAACACTGGTACACTTTCAAAAAGAGTTGCTACTAAATTAAAGTCAAATAAACCAATTAAACCCCAGTTAACAGCTCCAATTATAGTAATTACTAAAGCAATTTTTTGTAATATTACCATTATTTCACATCCTTTACTTTTATGATATCCAATTCTTTTTCATTTATACATGTATATTTTATTTTTTTTAAAATATATTTAATTAGAAAAGGGGAATTGGTAATGAAGAAAATTTTATTGTTGATAGCTTTCATGCTTCTTACACTAACGGGTTGTGGAGAAAAAAATATTGATGATGCCATAAATGAATTTAGTAAAGATGTTCAAAATAGTAAATCTTACAAACTAAATGGCACTATGGAAATAAGTAGTGGAGAAGAAATCTTTACTTATAATATTGATACTTATTTTATGAAGGATGATTTTTACAAAGTAATACTTGTAAATCAAACAAACAACCATGAACAAATTATTTTAAAAAATTCTGATGGATTATATGTTGTTACACCAAGTTTAAATAAAAGCTTTAAATTTGATAGTGTTTGGCCAGAAAATTCTTCGCAAGCATATTTACTTCAAAATCTCGTTAATGATATAAAAAATGATTCTAAGGCAACACTAGAAAAAACAGAGGATGGTTATATAATAAAAAGCACAGTTAATTATCCCAATAATGAAGAATTAAAATATCAAAAAATATATTTTGATAATGATATGAATATAAAAAAAGTAGAAGTATATAACGAAGAAGATATTGTAAAAATAAAAGTAACATTTAAATCTGTTGATTTAAAAGCTAAACTTGATGAAGATGATTTTCTACTTGATGATTTAATTGACACAGAAACAAATACAGAAAATAACCCTCAAGCAAATGAAAATAATGCTAATACAGAATGTACTGGAGAAAATTGCGACAATCAAAATACATGTGATGGTGAAAATTGTGAAGAACAAACAAATGCTACATTAGATAGTATAATATACCCGTTATATATACCATCAAACACACACTTAAGTAGTAGTGAAACTATTGATACGGAAACTGGAGAACGAGTAATATTAACATTTAGTGGTGATAAAAACTTTGTTATAGTTGAAGAAGTAGCTAAAGCAAGTAATGAATTTGAGGTAATACCAGTATTTGGAGACCCACTTATGCTAAATGAATCAGTCGGAGCATTAAGTTCTAATTCTATCAGCTGGCACTCTGGAAACATAAGTTACTATTTAGTAAGTAGTGATTTATCAACAAATGAACTTATTAGTGTGGCTAAATCTTTAGGAAATACATCAACAGTTATATCGACAAAATAAGCTCTCATATTTGAGAGTTTATTTTTAAAATTATTTTATATTATGTTTTACTCCCTTGAAAAAAATATATATTTTATGTATAATAACAAATAGGGAGGAAAAA
>CALVYM010000022.1 GCA_944372205.1 uncultured Bacilli bacterium | reverse complement strand
ACACCTATTTCTTTTTTAATCTTTGTATTATCCTAAATTTAGGATAAGCCTTCTTTAAATGCCTATATAAAAATGAATTCGCCTCTAACCAATTAGTAACTTTTCTTTTTATTATTTCTGTACTATCTCCACTATATTTTTTTATTTCTTTTTTTATTTTATTCATTACATTAAATGATAATATATTATCTATAAAATAAGCGATAAATAATATTATTCCTATTATTATTAAAAATTTACTGCTAAATAAATTAACAAATCTAACAATTAAAGGATGAATAACATAAACAACAAGTGTTCCAAGCAATCCAAATGGTATCATTGTTTCTAAACAAATTCTTCCATTAATATTAAATTTATTATTAGAATAATCCCACCATCTAACTTTAAATAATTTTTCCATAAAGTATGATGTAAAATATTCAAGAACTGAACAAATTAAAATAGATTTTAAAAAAACACTTAAAATATCTGAAGTATCATCACCAATAAGTAAAACAATAAATAATACTCCATATCCATATATAGGACATATTGGTCCAAGCAAAAAACCTCTATTAACAAATCTTTTATATTGAATAGATTTACATCCAACTTCAATTAACCAACCAAGAAAAGAATATATTATAAAATATAAAAAATATCTCCATATTACTAACATAAAATCACCATATATCAATTATAGCAAGAAATATTTATAAAATCATTAAAAATTTTGCTTATATCAAGCTAATTAAAATTCAATTCGGATTTATTTGTTTGAACAGATAAATCCGAAATCGCAGATAAATTGTCTTTATATTATAAAGTGAGATTATCATATATTATTGGAATAGATAAAGAAATTAAATACATAAATGATATTAAAGAAATAAACTATGATACTTTACTTAATAATTTAAGCAAATTAAAAAAAGAACGCCATCAGTCATTTGCAGATATAGCCAAAAACATTATTTGTAGTCGTTCTATTTGTCATAGATATTTTAATGGACTAACTATCTTACCAATTGATAGATTAGTTCTTCTAGTTAAATTTTATAATATGGATATAGATACTCTTTGTGGTAAAGTATAATTTTATTTACTTTCTTTTGTTATTAAATCCGGATAATCTCTAGCAAGTACTTTTATATCTATATAATTATTATCTATTGCATATTCAAGATTCATTATTTTATTACTAGTTGAAAAACTTATTAAAACGCCATCACTATCTACACAATTTAGATAATAATTATAAGAATTATCAGAATATATTAAATATGTTTTATCTTCACAATTATCGGAATATTCAACTGAATTATAAAACTTATAATCTATACCATCTTCTATAACTTTTCTTAAATCTTCATCTGTAACATAATAATCAGTATTATTATTTAATGATGCTACTCTTTTTCCATCTGCCCACAAACCAATGGTATCAACTAAATCTTTATTATTATAAAGTTCAAGTTTGTAAGTATAATTATCAGCTAAAAATTCATTACCATATCTTTTGCTATTGGTAGTAACATCCAAAATTTCATCTATTACATCATTATCTGTTATTGTACCAAGTTCATAACCATCATATTTAACAATTATTTTATTAGTATTACTTATCTTATCTGCTATATCTTCAGGAAAATATTGAGTAGCTTCATTCTTATCATTAGTACAAATCTTTTTTAATTCATCAAAATCAATATCATTAAAATCATTATGAACATATATTGATATACCTTCAGAAGATATACTATATTCCTGATATTCATCATATTTAGAATAAAAATATTCTTCTACATCTTTTATTTCATCCGAATCAAATAATCCATCTTTCCAAACAATTAATACATATAAATTATCAGTATTTTGACTAGCTCTATATCCTTTGTAGTAACTAATTGCTTCATCACTATCTTTAAATTCACTTAAAGGTATTTCTACTAAATCATCTTGTTCTGTTAGAATATGAGCACCCAGTTGATTTTCTAAACATGATACTAATTCTTCATTGTATTTCTCTTCTTGGATGTTATTTTCTTCTTTTTCACAACCAGTTACCCCTATAAATGTAATACCAAGAAGTAAAACCAATAAAATTTTTTTCATAAAGTCCTCCCTACAAAATATCTTTGTTAAGATAATTATATCATTACTTGTTAATTTTTGCAAACTAAAAGACCGGCCATTCGGCCGATCGTCAGGGGGTTTTGGTTGATCTCTTCACATTAAGATTCGTAAGAGAGATCAGGTTATCAGCATGATGATGTATCATGCTAGTATAATCTTAATATTTTTTTTGTAGTTTGTCAATACAATTTTTTCAATTAATCTAAAAAATTTATTTTTTCTAATTCTTTTTCGTAAAGCAAATTCCCCTTATATAGGGACTTAGATAGGTAAATTTCCGAATCTTTTTTTGCTTGTAATAAAATTTTATAGTCTCTTTTGAAATCGGCAATTTTAAGTGTTTCTTCCCCGCTTTGTTTAACTCCAAAAAGATCTCCATGACCTCGCTGTTCAAAATCTTTTTCACTTATATAAAAGCCGTCATTGCTTTCTTCCATTACTTTTACTCTTGCATTATCATTAACAGTTGTAACTAAATAACAATAACTTTGAATATCACTTCTTCCAACACGGCCTCTAAGCTGATGAAGAGTTGCAAGCCCAAACCTCTCAGCATTAAAAATAACCATTAAAGATGCATTAGGAATATCAATACCTACTTCAATAACTGTAGTAGAAATAAGTATCTTTATTTCCCCATTTTGAAACTTAAGCATTAGTTCATCTTTTTCTTTTTGTTTTAATTTGCCATGAAGTATCTCTATTTTTACAACATCATTATTAAAAGCTTTGCTAAGTTTTTCTTTTAATTCATAAACACTATTTAAATTAATTTCATCATTTTGTTCAATTAAAGGTGATACTACAAATATTTGATGACCTAATTTTAATTCTTCATACATTTTAAGTAATACCTCTCTTATATTTTTTTCAAGTACCACTTTAGTAATAATTTCCTTTCTTAAATTTGGCTTAGTTTTAATTTGAGATAAATCTAAATCACCATAAATGGTTAATGCATAAGTTCTAGGAATTGGTGTTGCTGATAAATAAAGGACATCCGCATCTTTTTTAGCACCTTTATTTTGTAGGGTATTTCTTTGATTTACTCCAAAACGATGTTGTTCATCTGTTATAACTAACCCTAAGTTTTTAAACTCTGCTCCAGTATTAAGCAATGCATGAGTTCCAATTATTAAATCGATTTCACCATTTTCCAATCTTTCGTATATTTTTTCTTTTTGTTTTTTTGTTAAACTTCCGGTTAAAATTTCTATTTTTATATCATAATCACTAAAATAATTAATTATAGATTCATAGTGTTGTTTAGCAAGTATTTCAGTGGGGGCCATAAAAGCACTTTGATAACCACTTAAAAAACACGCATAAATAGCAGTTATTGCTACAATTGTTTTACCACTACCAACATCTCCCAAAACAAGACGATTCATTCTTCTATCACTTTTTAAATCATTTAATATATCATTAATTGTAGTTTCTTGATCAGTTGTTAATTTAAAACTTAAATTATTTAAAAATTCATTTAATGCCTCTTCACTAAAATGTTTAGGTGTACCCAAAGCCTTTTTATTAATACTACTTAAATAATTTATTTTAAACATATATAAAAATAATTCTTCATAAATTAATTTTAATTCACTTTTTTTGATATCTTCAACATTCTTAGGTTGATGAATTAATTTTAGTGCATCCCGCTTAGATAACAATTTATAATGAATATTAAATATTTCTGGCACATAATCTGGTATATCATAATCAAGTTTTAAAGCTTCTCCGATTAGTTTTTCTAAAGTACTATTTTTAATTCCTTCAGTTAAGTGATATTTAACTTCTATTTTATTATCTTCAACACTAAATTTTATATCATTTGCAACAAAAGTATTTTTTAATTTATTATATTTTCCAATTAATACTATTTCTCTATTAATTGTTAAATTATTTTTTAAAAAAGCTCTATTAAATATTGTTACTTTAAAATTTATATTATTATTAGAAGCAATAAAATCTAATCTATTAAAATTCTTTTTAATATAATAAACTTTACAAGCACTCAAAATAGTAGCAGAAATATAACACAACTCATTATCTTCTACTTCTAAAATATTTTTAAGCTTAATAATATTATATTTATATGGATAAAAGGTAAGTAAATCTTCTATGGTATAAATATTTAATTTATTAAGTAAATTCTCTGTTTTTGGCCCAATATTTTTAATTAAATCTAAATTCATAATGTGCTCCTAAAAATATTATAACAAAATTATCAAAAAAGTGTTGACAAACTTGCAAAAATCGGTTAGGATAGTAATCACCAATTCACTTAAAGGCGAATTGGTGCTAGTATCACACTAGTCAACCCCTTTTTATTCTTTTGAAGCACTCGAATGAGTGCTTCGTATTTTTTAAAATAACAACTTATTGTAAGTTGTTATTTTCTTTATCAGTGTTATTGCCATGACTATAATCAGCTGCAGCATTATTATTTGGATTATCAAAACTAAATTGAGGTTGAGTAGGATTATCTTTATCAACCGGAGATTTAGTTTCGGTATATGTTTCAACCATTGCTAGGCTTTCAACATCTTCAGTATTACCAACTGGATTACTTAAAGAATCAACTAATTTTTCATCAATATTTAAAGTCTCTAAGCTTTCTACATTAGCATCATTAGTTTGATTGTTGATAACATTTGCATTATCAACAAAGTTATTGGTATTTTGATTGTTAATAACTTCAAAGTTATTAACATTATTATTTGCAACATCAACAACATTACTTGCACCAGCGACTTTTTTAGGCATTTTAGAAACATTTATTTTGCCTTTTTTCTTAATTAGGCTGGATGCTAAAGTTAAGAAAACTAAAGCGATAAATATACCACCACCAATTAAGATGTAATTCCAAGGTATAGGATTTAATTTAAAATCTAGAGTTATTTCATTTGTTTTAGTTAAATCCCAAGTTAATGTTCTACCATCTTCTGATACACTAGTTGCATTGTGATTTTCTGGTTTATTTGGTAGTCTTACAACAAATAACGCATCGATATAATCACTATATTCACTATTTTCTTCTGAACTATAATCACTTTCGCTATCTATATAAATCTTTAGAGAATATACACCACCACTATAAGTAAATATTTTTAAATCTTCTGTAGTTAACACCTCTTGAAGATTTTGGTTAGCATCATCACTCACCAAAGAAGAAACATTACTAAAAGTTTTAGAAAATCTTAAACCTTTGTAAGTATCATCACTATAATGTTCTTTAACATATCCGTAATCTTCCGGATTGTCTTCAGATTCATTATACATTGTATCAATTGCTTCCCATCGTTGTTCATCGGTATAACCAGTTGCTAAATCTATTTCATCAAGCATAACATTATCAATAAATTCATCATCAAAAGCTGCAATACCTGTAATTACAACTGTTTCATCATCATTAATTGTAATATTAAATTCTTCCTTTACTGCACAACCACTAGTTAATAGCAAAACTACAATTAAACATATAAACTTCTTCATTAACTCCTACTCCTTATTTAACATTTTTTGATATTCTTCATATCTTTTTATAGCATTTTCTTTTTGTTCTGTTAATATTTCTTTTGCTAATTCCGGATTTTTTAACTTTAGAGCATTAAATCTAACTTCATTATCTAAAAATTCTTCATATTTATCAAAATTTGGTTTAGCGGAATCAATTTTTAAACCATTATCATACCGCATCAATATATTATAACCGCATTCAACACTTAATTTTTCTTCTAAGATACTTGTACCCATTCCTGTTTTAATACCTTGTTCAATACATGGACAGTACGCAATAATTATGGCAGGACCATTATGTTCTTCTGCTTCCTTAAATGCATTAATTGCTTGTTCCATATTAGCTCCCAGTGCAATACTTGCCACATAACAATTTGGGATACATGTCGCAATCTTAAATAAATCTTTTTTATAAGTTCTCTTACCCATATTAGCAAATTCAGCAATTGCTCCAAGTTTTGTTGCTTTACTTGCTTGACCACCAGTATTAGAATACACTTCGGTATCAAGCACTAAAACTTTAATATTTTCATTAGAATGAAGTACGTGATCTAAGCCACCATAACCTATATCGTAAGCCCAGCCATCTCCACCGATGGCCCAAATGCTACGAGCAGGAACATAATCTAGTAAATCAGAAAGTTCTTTTGGAATAGTCTTATTCTTTAGTTTTTCTTTAATTTCTAAAGTTTTTTCAAAGTCTTCTTTATTTTCTAACCAAGTTTTAAATAATTCTTGTTCTTCTTTATCTACAGAATCTATTGCTTCTTCCATAATGTGCGCAATTCTATCTCTTTTTTGTTTGTAAGAAGTATAAATACCTAAAGCAAATTCAGCATTATCTTCAAATAAGGAATTGGCCCATGGAATACTATATGGTGTTGATGGAACACTACCACCATAAATACTTGAACAGCCTGTAGCATTAGCAATAACTAATTTTTCACCAAATAGTTGGGTTAGTAATTTGATGTATGGAGTTTCTCCACAACCAGCACAAGCACCACTAAATTCAAATAATGGTTTTTCTAGTTGCGAACCCTTAACCGTAAATTTATTTAAAGGATTTTTAACAGAATAATCAAAAGTTACTTTTTCTTTTACCACTTTTTCTTCCATAACTAAGGCTTTATTACCCATTTTACCAGGACAAACATTTGCACAAACTCCACATCCTGTACAATCTTCTTCACTAATTAATATTTCATAATATAGCCCATCTTGTCCCAGAAATGGAATACCTTTTGCTTCATCAAGAGTTGCAATACTTCGAATTACTGCATGAGGACAAGATAAAGCACACATTCCGCACTGTATACAATTTTCTTTATGCCAAACAGGAATAATGTTAGATATATTTCTTTTTTCATTTCTAGTTGAGCCACCAGGGAATCTACCATTTTCATAAGGAATAAGACTACTTACTGGGGCTGTATCTCCAAGTCTTTTATTAATTAAATCAATTAAATTATCATCTACTATTTCAATACTTGTATTATATTCACCAGTGATTTCTAAACTTTCCAGCTTATTTTCGGCATCACGCATAGCATTAATATTATTATTAACTACGTCTTCTCCCTTAGTTGCAAAAGCTTTTTCAACACTAGTTTTTATATAATCAAAAGCATTATCTACATTTAATAATTTTAGTATTAATAGTTCCATAATTTTACTAATTTTACCAGGAATATGATTTTTCATAGCAATATCTTCGGCATTAATAAAATAAACTTTTATATTTTTACTTTTTAAAATATCTTTAACTCTGCTTGGTAATAATTTTAATAATTCATCTTTATTTTTAATAGTATTAATAAGTAATGTCCCACCATTTTTTAAATTGCTTATCATATCAAACATTTTAAAATAAACATCTTTGGTAACAACAGTTATCTCTGGATGAGTTACATAATATGGTTCATCTATTTGACTATCACCATATCTTAAATTAGATACTGTTACTCCTCCACTTTTCTTAGAGTCATACTGAAAATAGCCTTGAACATATTTATCAAGTGATTCATGAACTATTTTTAAAATATCTTTACTAGCACTAACCATACCATCAGAGCCAAAACCATAAATTTGAATTTCTTTAAAATCATTATCAATAGTTATTGGACATGATTTAATACTTAAATTAGAAACATCATCAGTTATCCCAATTGTAAAATTATGGTGAGGATTTTCTGCAAGCATTTTGTAAACACCGCAGATATCACTTGGAGTTGTATTTTTACTAGATAGTCCATATCTCCCACCATATATTTCTATATCTTCATCTTTTAAAATACTACATACATCTAAATATAGAGGTTCTCCAACAGAACCGCTTTCTTTAGTTCTATCTAAAACGGCAATTCTTTTTACACTTTTAGGTAAAACTTCTTTAAAATACTTTTCACTAAATGGACGATATAAATGAACTTCAATTAAACCAACATCCCCAAGTTTTTTTACTACTTCTTTAATAGTTGATGTTACACTACCCATAGCAACAATTATATTTTTAGCATTTTTGCTACCATAATAATTAAATGGTTTATATTGGGTATGCATTATTTCATTAATTTTCATCATATAATCATTTACAATATCAGGCATAGCATCATAATATTTATTTCTAGCTTCCATTGTTTGAAAATAGATATCTTCAGTCTCACTCATACCATATTGATACTTTTTACCAACATTTAAACATCTATTCTTAAATTCATTTATTTTATCGTAATCAACTAAAGAAAGGAGCTTTTCTTCAGGTATTTCTTCAACTGTATTTAGTTCATGACTAGTTCTAAAACCATCAAAAAAATGTAAGAAAGGAAGGCTTCCTTTAATTGCTGAAAGATGAGCTACTGCAGCAAGGTTCTGAGCATCATTGACACTTGATGAAGCTAACATACAAAATCCTGTAGCTCTTGTTGCATAAATGTCTTGATGATCACCAAAAATAGATAAGGCATGAGTTGCTAAAGAACGCGATGCAACATGGATTACTCCTGGAAGCATTTCACCTGCCATTTTATACATATTTGGAATCATTAAAAGTAAACCTTGAGAAGCTGTAAAAGTTGAAGCTAGGCTACCTGAAAGTAATGCACCATGCATCGCTCCAGCGGCACCAGCCTCCGACTGCATTTCTAAAACTTTCGGTTTATCATTAAATATATTAAGTAAATTTGTCCCTGTTAATGTATCAATATTTGCAGCCATAGGACTTGATGGCGTTATCGGATAAATACTACACACTTCACTAAAGTAATATGCTACTTTACTACATGCAGCATTTCCATCAACTATTTTTTTCATTCAATCATCTCCGTACTATACTAATTATACCTTAAAATTACTAAATTGAAAATATAAAGTTTGGTATCCCATGCGAGGAAGTAATATTTTTATTTTAAATAACAAATTATTTCCCAAATACTATACAAAATTACAAAATATGTAATGTATTTGGAAAATATTAATTAATATAAAAAGTAGGTTAATTTTTAAACCTACTTATTTTTATTTAGTTTTTCTTCAATTCGAAGTAATTGATTATATTTAGCAATTCTCTCACCCCGACACATTGAACCGGTTTTAATAAATGGAATAGCTAGGCCTACTGCTAAATCGGCAATAAATGTATCTTCAGTTTCTCCGCTTCTGTGAGATATAATAGTTTTATAATTATTCTTTTTAGCAAGAAGTATTGTTTTAGTCATTTCAGTAATAGTTCCTACTTGATTAGCCTTAAGAAGTATTGCATTGCCAGCTTTCATATCAATACCCTTTTGTAAATATTTAACATTCGTTACAAAATAATCATCACCAACAATCATTATTTTGTCTCCAACTTCTGCCGTAAATTTTTGAAGTGTCACAAAATCATCTTCATAAAATGGATCTTCAATACTTAGTATTGGATATCTTTTAATTAAATTTTTATAATATTCTATTAATTCATCACTATTTAATTTCTTGCCATCAATACTATAGGTTTTAGTATCTTTATCATACATTTCACTAGCAGCAACATCTAGAGCGATAAATACTTCTTCTCCTGATTTATAGCCGGCTTTTTTTATGGCTTCCACAATAAACTCTAGAGCCATAGCATTATTTTCTAAATCTGGAGCAAAGCCACCTTCATCACCAACACCAACACTATAGTTATTTTTAACAAGTAACTTCTTTAATTCTTGAAATATTTCTGAGCCTGCTCTAACGCGTTCTTTTATTGTCTTAACAACTGGCACAATCATAAATTCTTGAATGTCGATATTATTTACAGCATGAGCTCCCCCATTAATAATATTAATCATTGGAATTGGCATAGAAACATTTTTACTAGAAACATATTCAAATAAATCCTTCTTTTCAGATTCCGCTAGGCATTTAAGACAAGCAAGGGATACTCCTAAAATAGCATTAGCTCCGAGCTTACTTTTATTTTCTGTCCCATCAAGTTCAATAAGTAATTTATCAACATCAGCTTGATTAGCCTTTTTACCAAGAAGTGCTGGAGCAATTATTTTATTAACATTTTCAACAGCTTTTAAAACTCCTTTACCATGATATCTAGCATCATCATTGTCTCTTAATTCTAATGCTTCACGTGAACCAGTTGATGCTCCACTAGGAACACTTGCGCGCATTTTTACATTATTATCGAGCATCATTTCTACTTCAACTGTAGGATTTCCTCTACTATCTAAAATTTCTCTTGCTTTAACATCTTTAATTAACATGATTATCACCCTATCTGTAAATTTTTCTTACCAAAATATATCCATTATTTCTTTAGCTTTAGTTTTAAATGTTATTGCATCACTTAAATTAATAACCCCACTAATTATTAAAAATGCACCAGTTATTTGAGTTAATGCATAAGCAGTAAATGGATTAAATACAATCATTATACCAAGAATAACTAAAAGTATTCCTGCAACAAGCGTTACTAACCAAGCTTTACTACTTCCTCTTTTTAACCATAAACCATAATTAATTTTAGTTGCTCCATTAACAACTAAAAATAAACCTAAACATACTGTTACAAATTCAATAACACTAAATGGAAATATAATTATTACTAAACCAAGTATTAAATAAAGAATAGCAAATACTAAATTTAGAGAATAAATCTTTGCTCCATCTCTCTTCAAATACTTATATGCGGTTATTATTCCAAATAAAATAAAAATTATCCCAGTAATTATACCTACTACTTTATTAGATAAATTAGGTAAAAATAATAACACTGCACCAATAATAATTGTTATAATCGCTGCAATAATAGAAAATATAACCATTTTATTATAAACGTTTTCAATACTCTTTTTAAATGGAGTAGCCATATACATCACCTAATATAATTTTAAATGTTTATTTAAAAGTTGTCAATCACTTTTAAATATGATATAATTTATTCTTATATGTGGGAGGTAAATATGTACTTAAGAGAATTATCTTTAGATGATTTTAAAAGTTTTGCAGAAAATAATATTATTGCTAATGCTTATCAAAGTATTAGTTATGCTATGCTTAAAGCCGAAGAAGGCTATGACTATGAATTTGTTGGTTTAACTAGTGATAATTCCATTATTGCTGCTGCTTTAATACTTTATAAAAAACTAGGTAATCATTACTATGGTTATTCTCCCCGTGGTTTTTTAATAGATTACTCTAATATCTTTATTTTAGAAACATTTACTAGAGAAATAAAAGAATATTATAAGAAAAAAGATTTTGTTTTTATTAAAATTAATCCCGAAATAGCTATTGGTAAATTAAATAAAAAAACAGGTAATTTTGAATATAATGAAAATTATAATATTATTAGCAATTTAAATAAATGTGGTTATAAAAAGTTAAAAAGTAATACTAATTTTGAAGCATTACTTCCAAGAATTAATGCTATAGTTAATTTAGAGAATTTTGATTTAAATAGTATTAATAAAAATACTAGAAATAAAGTTAAAAAAGCTATTAGAAAAGGATTAGTCTTAGAAAAAGCAGATATTTCTAAAGTAAATATCTTTTATGAATTTATAAAAGATAAGATAAATAAAAATGAGTTCCATTATAATGATTTATATAACGTATTTAATAAACAAAATGATATAGATTTCTTTTTAGTTAAAGTAGATTATAAATATTATTTAATAAATTCTCAGAATTATTATGAACATGAACTTAAGAAAAACAATAATTTTACAGAAAAAATTATAAGAAAAAATACTCCAACAGTTATTAATGCTAAAATGAATTCTGATAGAGCGTTACTTTCTTATAAAAATGATATAACTGAGGCATCTAAACACTTAAATACTGATGAAACAATTTATGTAGCTGGAGCAATGGTTATCAAATTTAATAATAGAATTACAATCTATATTAGTGGATATGATAAAGAATTAAAAAGATATCCATCAAATTATTTCCTTTATTATGCTATACTTTATTTTTACAAAGATAAGTACAAATACGCTGATTTAAACGGTGTTACAATAGATTCTATAGATAATCCTTATCATGGCTTAAATCGTTTTAAAAATGGCTTTAATCCTGATATATATGAATATATTGGTGAATTTGATTTAGTAATCGATGAAAAGAATTATAATCATTTACTTAAAAGTGGATTACTTGCTAAAGAATTTAACAAAGAATAGAACAGTAGAAATACTGTTCTATTAATTTATGCGAATAGGGTCAGATTGAGTGCCTGTTCCAGAAACATAAGTAGTCGATGAGGTTAGGTAAAAGCAAGGTCTAATAGCAAAAGCCATATCATCACGATGTACAAGATAATGCTGAACGCTTCCAGCTTCATCCAAATAGTAAGCATAGGTAGTTCCATTTGAACGACGAGAAATAGACCATTCGTAAAGTCCCATATGTATCCAGTTATTACTAGAAACACTATTATAAGAACTCATATTTGTTATCCAATAATCCGGAATTGTTGCATAACCATAATCACTTATATATATTAAACCTATTTTGCCTACCCATGTTAGTCCTGTACTTTCCGCTTTAAACCATATTGATGGAGTTGCATTATTTGTATTATATCCACCAACATACCATGTTGCATCGGTTATCTTATTTTTCCAAATGTCAGCAAAGCTATTATAAAAGATATTATTCAAATTGGTTATTGTTAAATTGCTACTACTCCAAGTATTATTTTCGCTCAAATTCCAGTAATATACTCCAATTGACGATGTACTTAAAAAACCTTTATAATAATTTCTATTATATCCCATTCCAAAATAAGTATCATAATATGCTGCAGTTGTTCCGGTTTGGCTAGTCGTTGAATAATCTGCTTTAATTAATTTTACTTCTGAACCAAACACTCCAATGATTCGATACAAGTTATCACTTGGACATGTACTTGCATTTGCCCCAAAGCATACATAGTTATTTGGATTTGCTCCGGCATATCTATATGAACCATCTTCCGCACTATTTGCTAAATTTTGATGATGATAAATGCCATTATTTCCTTGGACTCCATTATATTGACTTATTACCCAATCAGCAAGTAATATATCTGTTGTTACCTCACTTAATGTATATGGTTTTGATTCATATCCTAAACTATCTTTAACATATACACTAAAGTTATATTCTGTTCCCATTTCTAAATTATTAAATGTAT
>CALVYM010000021.1 GCA_944372205.1 uncultured Bacilli bacterium | reverse complement strand
CCAGTCCCTGGTCCTGTTTCATACATCAAAGACAAGCCATTAAATCCAGATATCTGCGTCTTTACTTCTTCTTTTTTGGGTATATATATTTCTTTATCATTATCTTTACTTACATAAAGATAAATAAATATACCTACTATTAGTACTAATATACTACTTACTCCAATCAATATTTTTTTATTACTTGGCACAATATCATATCCTTCCATAACTTATTCTAGGTTATCTATAATTATTATAACTTATTTTAAGTTATAATACAATATTTTATTTTAAGTTATGATATTTTATAAATGGTGATAATATGAACAGATTAAAAGAACTTAGAGAAGATAAAGATTTATATCAAAAAGATATAGCTAAATTTCTTAATATGAGTCAAACAGGTTATTCTCAATACGAAACTGAAACTAATGATATTCCCACAAAAGTATTAAAACAACTAGCTAGTTTTTATAATACAAGTATAGATTATTTATTATATGAAACTGATGAAAGAAAACCATATCCTAAATCAGTTATGAAATAGAAAAAATAGACAACAAACCAAAATACTAGTACAATATTTATAGGTGGTTATAATGGAAGATAAATATCTAAATATAACTGATACTGATGGTAATATATTAGAATATGAAATAATCTTAGCTTTTTTTTGGAGTAAAACAAATAAATATTATATTGTTTATACTGATAATACATATGAAAATGATAAAATAAATCTATTTGCAAGTATATATTATCCCAATGATAATACAAAATTAGAAAAAATAAAGACTCAAGAAGAATGGAATGAAATAGAAAGTAGACTTGGTGAATTATATGAATAAATTAATGGATATTTTAGGTATTACTTTTTATATAGATTTATACAAGAAGAAAAAACATGGTTATTATCAATTAAAACCATATAATAACAAAAAAGTAAAAGTTATTAATATACCTCCAGAATTAAAAAAAGAATTTAATGCTATTGAAATAAAAAATATTATTAATAAAAAGGTTAAAATATCAATCTCTGAATTTATTAATGTAATAACAAGTAATTTCCCTCAAGATTTTTTAACAAACTTTTATAACAATATGCATGAAATAAAAGTTTATTCAACTAATTATAAATTTAAAAATTTTATACATAGAATTGAATTTAACGGAAGTTATTATGCAACAACTAATATAATTAAAATAAGTGAAAATGATTCTCAATATAAAGCATTATTTCATGAATTATTTCACTTAGCTAGTTCTACTTATAAAAACAATATTATCTATTGTGGTTTTAGACAACATAATAAAGTAAATAGTATAGATGTTGGAGTTGGTTTAAATGAGGGATATACACAAGCTTTAACTGAAAAATTCTTTGGTAATATTGAAGGAGTAAAATATAGTTATCCCTTTGAAACTTTTGTTGCCAAAATAATTGAAGAAATTATTGGTCAAAATAAGATGAGTAAATATTATTTTACTTCTAACTTATATGGATTAATTAATGAATTAGAACTATATAATTCTTATAATAATATTATTAATTTTATAAATAATTTAGATTTTTTAAATAAAATACAAACTATACCTAGTATAAAAAATTTAGAACAAGAGTATATCATTAAAGCTTTAAAACAAATTATTGATTTTTTATTTTATACATATGAAAACAAATTAAAAAAGCAATATAACAAAGGTTTAATAAGTAATAAAGAATACATAAGAAATTTAGAAATATTTGCTATAAATTTAAAAAATATATTTTATTCTAAAAAAAATCGTTATGTTATTAACAATAGTTTAGTTTTTATAGATAATTTACCAACACTTAACATTGATATAAATGTATCTTCTTTAAATGAAGAAATATTCTTGCAAATGAAAAAATAGTTATAAACTATTTTTCAATTATCTTTTTTATTCCTGCATAGGGAAGCCATGCACAAGTTTTACGACTTGTGTTTTTAGTATTTTCATAAACACTAGCTTCTTTAATTAAATCTTTATTGTAATCTAAATCATTTAACATATTATCAACATTATTTATTATTTCTTTAGCTTCTTTTATTGTTTTATTTTTTAAAATAGTACTCATAATTGATGCTGAAGATATGCTTATTGCACAAGCTTCTCCATCAAAAGTAATATCTTTTATAATATCTTGATCAATTAAACAATAAATATCTAAATTATCAATACATGAAGTATTTTTCGTATTTTGTTTTAAATAATTACTATCTTCCATTCTTTTTTTGTTTCTCGGATTACTATAATGATCCATTACTACATCTCTATAATTCAATTTAAATCATCTCTCTTATTATTTTTTCTTTATCTTTTAAAAGTTCTACTAGTTCATCTATTTCACTTTCAGTATTATAAAAATATAAACTAATTCTTAAAGAGCTATCAACACCAGTTACATTTTTAGTAAGTTTGGCACAATGATTACCAGCTCTAACACAAATATTATATTTATTTAAATAATATGCAACATCTTGAGAAAAAATGTCACTTACATTAAAGGCTACAATTCCACTTTCTGATTCTAAATTTAATATATCTATATGTGGAATTTTAATTAATTTTTCAATTAAATATTCTCTTAAATGTCTTTCTCTTTCTTCTATTTTCTCCATACCAATTTTTTTTAAATAACGAATTGCTTCACCAAATCCAATAACTCCAGCGATATTTGGAGTACCAGCCTCTAAACGGGTTGGTAAATCTTTTAAATAAACTTCATTTGGACTATCAAATGATTCATTCATACCACCACCAAGGTTTATTGGAACTAAATCTTCTAACAATTCTTTTTTACCATATAAAACTCCTACTCCAGTTGGACCTAACATTTTATGGGCAGAAAATGTTAGAAAATCAACATCTAAATCTTGGACATCTACTTTCATGTGCGGTACACTTTGAGCACCATCAACAACTAAAAATATATTATTTTCATGAGCAAGTTTAGCTATCTCTTTAATCGGACGAACATCACCAATAACATTAGTAACATGAGCAAGAGCAATAATCTTAGTCTTCGGCGTAATAATTTTCTTAACATTTTCTACTGTTACGTGTAAATAATCATCTAAGGAAATATATTTAACTACACAACCATAATCAGTTACTAGTTTAAACCAAGGTAAGACATTTGATGCATGTTCAGTTGTAGTAATTAATATTTCATCACCTGGTTCCACTAATTTAGTAAAAAAGCCATTAACAATCATATTCAAAGAATCTGTCGAACCACTTGTAAATATAACTTCTTCTTTACTACGAGCATTAATAAAATCAACTACTTCATCACGAGCATTTTCATATTCTAAATCAACTTTATAAGAAATATCATAATCTCCCCGATGGGCATTAGCACTATAATTCGAATAATAATCAACAATTTTATCAATTACACATTTAGGTTTAAAACTAGTTGCACCATTATCAAAATAAATAATATCTTGTTTTAACATTGGAAAATCTTCTCTATTCATAATTACCTTCTTTCTTTAATTCTATAATAACATATTCACGTTTTTAATATATAAATATAGCAAAGGCCTTGTCCAGGAACAATATTTTAACATATTTTGCAAAAAATTACAAATTATGATTGACATATAATAAATGTATGTTATAATATTCATTGTAAAGCGACATCCGTTTTCATATTTTTACTAAAAGTATTATTTATACTTTTGATGTCGTTTTACAAAAAAGTACAAGTTAAACTTGTACTTTTTTGTTTTGTTTATTCTTATCTTCTATTTTAATTCTAACATTTGTTGCTAAAATACTATAAATAATCGAACAAATTGGAACACTTAAAAGCATACCTAATACTCCATTGATACTTGCTCCAACAGTTACAGCTACTAAAACCCAAATACCAGGAAGCCCAACAGATTTACCAACAACCTTTGGATAAATTAAATTACCTTCAAGTTGTTGTAAAATAATTATAAACATAACAAATATTATTGCTTGAAGTGGGCTTATCATAAATATTAAGAATGCTCCAAAAATTGTACCTATAAAAGCTCCAAATACTGGAATAAGAGCAGTAAAACCAACTAAAACAGAAATAGTTGAAGCATATGGAAGACGAAGTAAAACCATACCTAAGAAACAAAGAATTCCAATAATTATTGCTTCAATACATTGACCACTTACAAAATGTGAAAATACTTTATTAGATAATGTTGCAATCTCTTTTATTTTACTTATTTTCTTATTTGGTAAATAAGCATCCATTACTTTACTAAATTGACTAGCTATTTTTTCTTTTTGGGCTAGAAAATAAATAGCAAATACAAAACCAATGGTAATATTAACAAAACCAGTAACCACATTTGAAGCAATACCTAAAGTAACATCTATTACTTGATTAGAATTATTTTTAATATACTCAGCAAGTGTTGTTCCTAAAGAATCTAATACTTCTCTAATTTCACTTATCACATCAGCATTAATTCCCCATCCATTAAGTAGATTTTGTAAATTTCTACTATAAGTAGGAATACTATCTGCAAATAATTCAATTGTATTTTGTAAATTTGGAATAATTAAAAGTAATAAGAAAACTATAAAACCTAATACTATAGCAATAGAAATAAGTAAACTTATCGGTCTTTTAACTTTAGTAGTAGTATTCCATTTTTTAAACCATTTATTTTCAATCGTATTCATTAAAACATTTAAAACAAAAGCTATAGCTAAACCAACTATAAATGGCATAAAAATTTTAATTATAAATTTAACAAATGACCATATTTCTGATATATAAATAAAGGCAAATATTAAAACTATAGCCATTATAATTAATTTTTTAATATCCTTAATATCTACTTTTTTCATTAATCAGTACTCCTTTCTAAACTATTTAAAAAATCTATAACATTTTCAATATTATAAACAACAAATTGTGTTTTGTTTTTCATCTCTCTAATAACTATTAATTCATTTTCACTAAAATCTTGAAAAGTTAAAGTATAGCCATTACCTTCCATACTAGCATTAACTTTAAATACTACGTTTGCTTCATACTCATCAACAATAGCAGGATCTTCTACTTTTTCAGATTCATAAACTTTATCAATTATCACATCCATAGCATCTTTAGTAATATCACCATTTACATATAAACTTAAAGTGTCATATTCATAAATCCACATATCACTAAGCTTATATTCATCACCACAATAATTATCATTAGCCATATGAATAGAAACATTTCTTAAATATTTATTATTATTTATTTCATAATCAATAATTGTTATAGCATTATTACTATCATAATAGTATCTATCATAACATTTTTCCAAAGAATTCAAATAACTATTCTTAGCTTCATTTAATGTCTCATATTTTAAAGGAGTTATAAAAGATGCATTAAGATCATTACTTAAATTATCAAAATACATAAATCTTTTAATTGGAATACCATCACCTAACATAAATTCTTCTAAATATGCCTCATTAATAAATGTTTTATTAATTAAAAGCAAAAATGCTAAAGCCATGAAACCAAATATTAAAACAAGTTCAATTGCTCCGAAAAGCCATTTTAAATATCGCATAAATCACTCCTCAATTAAAGATAAGCTTACCCTACCTTTATCCTTATCTATTCCACATACATAAACATTAATAATATCTCCAACTTTTAAAATTTCACTCGGATGTTTAACAAAACCTTTGCTCATTTTAGAAATATGTATTAAAGCATCATCATGAAGTCCAATATCTACAAAAGCTCCAAAAGATGTAACATTACGAACAGTACCTTCAAGTTCCATACCAAGTTCTAAATCATCAATTGAAAGTATATCACTTCTTAAAGTCATTTGTTTTATTTCATCCCGTGGATCAATTACTCCATTTACTAAATTATCTTTAATAAGTTGCCATTTTTCTTCGGAAATATTATATTTTTCTAATATTTCTTTATCATTTAATTTATTTATTTCTTCTTGCATTTTAATTGTTCCAACCAAAGATACATCAATTTTATAATCACACAATATTTTATTAACAATATCATAATCTTCAGGGTGAATATTAGTTTTATCTAGAGGATTATAACCATTAAATATTCTTAAGAACCCTGCGGATTGTTCAAATGCTTTAGCATTACCTTCAATACTTTCAAGTTCTTTTCTTGATTTAATTATCCCATTTTTTTTACGATAATCAAGTATCTTTTTAATAATACTTTTATTTAAACCTGATACATAATTTAAAATACTTTCACTAGCATTATTTAAATTAACACCAACTTTATTAACTATTTTACTTACAACAAAACCTAATTCTTCATCAAGTTCTTTTTGTTTTAAATCATGTTGATAAAGCCCTACACCAATTGCTTTTGGATCAATTTTAACAAGTTCTGATAAAGCATCTTGTAATCTTCTACCAATACTTACAGCACTTCTTTGTTCAACAGAATAATCTGGAAATTCGCGTTTTGCCAAAGGTGATGCCGAATAAACACTAGCACCAGCTTCGCTTACAATAACATATTTAACATCTATTTGATACTTTTTAATTAACCCCGCAACAAAAGCTTCACTTTCTCTTGATGCTGTTCCATTACCAATTGCAATTATTTTAACATTGTGTTTCCCAATCAATGCCAGCATAATTTTTTCTGCCATATCAACTTCTTTTTTTGGTTCATGCGGATAAATCACGCCAATTTCTAAAACCTCTCCAGTTGGTGATAAAACCGCAAGTTTACAACCCGTTCTAAAAGCTGGATCAAAGCCCATAACAACACACCCTTTAATCGGCGGAGTTAACAATAAATTTTCTAAATTATTACCAAATTCTTCTATACCAAACTTACTCGCTTTATCAAAAAGTTCTGCTTTAATATCGCGCTCTAAGGAAGGCTCTAACAATCTTTTCCAGGCATCCATTATAAACGCTTCCATATCACTTACAAGCGGACTTTTTTTATTGCCAATTACTTGGTCATGTAAATATTCTAAGACTTTTTTACTATCAACACTTAAACTATAAGTGACAATTTTTTCTTTTTCAGCTCTAGTAATTGCTAATATTTGATGTGGTTTAATATTGGTTATTTTAGTTTCAAAATTATAATATATTTCATAAACTTTGTTAGGGTCTTCCGCATTCTTTTTTAATTTTGAAGTAATTATTCCATTATACCAATAATATTTTCTAATATATTTACGATATTTAGGATTATCACTTATCCAATCTGCAATAATATATCCGGCATTGGTTATTGCATCATCCACAGTTTTAACTTGATCATTTAAAAAGTCTTTAGCTACTTCATCTCTAGTTTTATTAGGTAAACTCATAATAATTTTTGCTAAAGGTTCTAAGCCCATTTTAATAGCTTCAGTTCCCTTAGTTTTTCTTTTTTCTTTAAATGGCGCATAGATATCTTCAACTTCACTAAGACGAGTTGCTTCATCAATGGCTTTTACTAACTCTGGAGTAAGCATTCCTTTTTCATCAATTAATCTTTTAATATCATCTTTGCGTGCTTGTAAATTAACCGCATAGTTATATTCGGTTTCAATAAGCCGTAATTCTTCTTCATTTAAATTACCAGTTACCTCTTTACGATATCTAGCTATAAAAGGAATAGTTGCACCCTCACTAAGCATATTTATAACACTCTTTATTTGACTAGGTTTTAAATTAATTTTATTACTTACTTTATTAATTACATCTTCATTCATCTTTTATACCTCTATTTAATTATAAGGTATTTTCCTTATTAAAACAAGATTTAAATATTCATATTTAAATGATTATCTTCAATTATTTCTTGAAAGAAATCATAATAACAACTAAAAAATTCTAAATAATCTTCTTTTATATCTTTAGGCATAGATTGTTTAGTATATTTTTCAATAATACCTATTATTTTTAATATATTCTCTTCACTTATTACCCATAAAAATTCCGGTAAAATCAATCTAAATTCTGCACTACTAATATCTAAAAATTTTTTCATATTTTCCCGCATTAAAGAAACAGTACTATTATCTACTGTGAATGTAACATTAATAAACTCAGGTGAATACATAAGCATTCTTGAATTATCATATATTGGTTGAAGTTTAATTTCATTTGCGCTTTCTGCTATTCCAAAATTATCATTATGCCGATCTTCATTACCTATAAACATATCAAATATATACAATTTTACTAAATCTTCCATAATTTTTTTTATATCTTTACTTCTAAAATCATTATAATAATACATATCCAAAGCATTCCAAATACCTTCTAAATTATTACATTCATTATAATCTTCATGATATACTTTTTTTAATAATTCTTCAAAACTAATATAATTTACACCTTTTTCTTTAAAATCTTTTGATATTACACCTTTAAATTTTCCTAATAAAGCTAAGTCATAAAAAACACTATCAAGTTTCATATCTTCCGCAATAAAATGAGCAATTAATTCATTATAAGGACAAAGCATTTCACTTCCACGATTTTTTAAATAATCAAACTTATAATAATAAACTTCACCCAAATATGTAAAACTAATCACCAATTGTTTGGCATCTTCATAATCTAAATATTTAACAATTTTAACATTTTTATTTTTCTTTAAAAGCTTCATTAAACTTTTAAAATCTTTAATATCATCACTTATTCCTAATATTTCATTTAAATTTATAAAACCATCAATTCTTTGCATATTTAAAACACTCCTTTTCATGTGAATTAATTACTCCAATTGCTTGTAAGTATGAATAAATTATAGTCCTTCCAACAAATTTCATGCCCTTCTTCTTTAAAATATTTGATATTTTATCTGATAACTCATTATGAGTAATTCTACTATCCGTATATAATACTGTATTATTAGTAAAAGACCAAATAAAATTAGCAAAAGAACCATATTCTTTTTTAATATTTAAAAAAATTTTAGTATTATTAATTGCTGCTTCTATCTTTCTTCTATTACGAATTATTCCAAAATTATTCATAAGTTCATTTATTTTATCTTCATCATAATCTACTACTTTTTGCGGGTTAAAATTATCAAACGCTGCTCTAAAGTTTTCTCGTTTATTTAAAATTGTTTCCCAAGAAAGTCCCGCTTGGAAGATTTCTAAAATAAGTAGTTCATATAATTCATAATCATCATATTTAGGAACTCCCCACTCTAAATCATGATAATCGACATATAATTTGTTATTTAAATTAACCCAAAAACATCTTTTCATTTATTCGTCTCCATATAGTATTTTCTCTCAGCTAAAGAGCTTGCTACATAATCAAGTTCATCATATTCTTCATCATCTAAATCAATTTCCAACCTATCAACAAGTAATAATACTTCATCAATTGATGCACATTTAGTAACATCAATATTATATTTTAATAATATACTTTTTTCATAATCATTTATTAAAATGTTTTTCCCATACTTTTTTAATTCATCCATAATACTCACTTATTTTTTAAATATAAATTCTCTTTGAACAATAAAATTAATTACAAATATAATGGCATCTACAATAATTTTAACCAAAGTAGCATTCCATTTTATTAACTCCACTAAATAATCAACCGTTAAGCCTGATACAAACATCATTATTATAACTAAGAAAAAATATTTAAATAAAGAATATTTATTTATCTTTTTAAATACCAATTTTGAATTAATTAAATAATTATAAAGTGATGATACAATTCTAGCTAAAATAGTAGATATTAATATAGCATTAGTTATATTTTTAATACAAGTTAAAATTAATGTAAATAATACTATATCTACAACAAAACTAGAAATTGATGCTAATATATATTTTATAAATAACTTATAAATCATAATAGAATCTTTAACAGGATTAAAATGACTTAATTCATTACCATTTATATAAACAGTAGCAATTTCTTGTTCATATATTTTAATATCTTCATTTTTACAAGTTATTAACACATTAGTTTCATATTCATATCTTTCACCAGAAACATCTAATAATTTAGTTGCTATATCTTTGCTCATTGCTCTAAGCCCTGTCTGTGTATCAGTAATATTTATACCAACAAATAATTTAAACATATTTCTAGTTATTTTATTACCATATTTACTTTTAAAAGGAACATTTTCATCATTAAAATTTCTTGTTCCTAAAACTAAAGAATCTAGATTATTTAAAGCTGATCTATAGCAACTTTCTATATCCTTAATACTATGTTGTCCATCACAATCTGCTGTAACTATAACTTTAAAATTAGGAAATTCATTTAAAATATAATTAATTCCTGTTTTTAATGCTCTTCCTTTACCTAAGTTTTTATAATGTCTTAAAACTATATAATTATTAGATAAATTTTTAAAAAAATTATCATATATTTTATCTGAACCATCATTAACAATAACTATATTTTTAAATTTTTTACCTAATTCTTGTAAAAAATCTTGCATTATATTTTCTTCTGGATTATATGATGGAATTAAAATAACGGCATCTTTATTCATTTGGATCATCCTCTATTGCTTTTATATTAATAAGTTTCCATTCTCCCTCATTATCCTTTATAAAATATAGTGTATCATGCATTATATCACTTTGATGTTTGCCTGCAACAATCATATCTTTTTCTAAATAAACCTCACACGAAAAGGCATCAAGATCATATATTACAAAATTTTCTAATCTTTCCTCCGGCCATATAGGATTACCTAAAGTATGTCTAGATGTAAATGTAATATCAACACCATGAGCCCAATTATAAGCAAGATCATACATACTCGTTCCTTCAATCATTGCTTCTGTAACAATATTAAGACCATACCAAGAACCTTTTAAATCCCGAGTTAAGAACAAATGCCAATTGTGAGCAATATTCATAATATCAAAATTGATATCAATATATTCTTTGGCTTCATCTAAAGTATCTACATGAATAAAATAATCTTTATTTTGATAAACAAAATTATTTTCATCTACATTTACATCATTACCTAAAAAATCTTTAAAAGTTATTTCTTTTTCACTATTTAAATCATTTATTTCATAAGTTACAAGTTTAGGCATTGAATTATTATAATACATAAAATCTAAATTAGCAAAATTTTCTTCACTATTTGGATTATTCACTACTTCGCCACCAACTAAAACTTGCCAGTTACTTGGTATAATTACATCATAATAAAATAATCCTCTAGCTAAATTAGGTGTAATATTCTCTACTTCTCTAATTTGATAACTAAATAAACCTAATTTAGTTTTAGTATCAACAACTTTGCTACTAATAGTAAAAATCAACCGATCATTTAAATAAATATCATAAGTATCATCATCTACTTTTTTATAAACAAAATCATCACTTTTAGTTATTTTTTTATAAGTATCTAGTAAGTCATCAGATAGATTATTATCTTCCAGATAACTTATTAATTCATCATCACTTAAATCATGAATAGTATTTTTTAAAAAATTATTTATTTGATGATTTTCATAGCTCACTAAAGTTACAAAGATATAGATTAGAAATACTATAGCAAGTACTCCTAAAACTCCAGTATATATTAACAAACTTTTTTTAAAATTATTTTTTCTTTTACTAATTCTTTTCATAACTATTCCTTTACTACAAATGCTGTTGGAAGCCTCCATGAAGAATTGGAGTAATAAAATGTTACACTAGTCATGAGATATTCTCCATTATAATACATTGTTGATGAACTACCGCCATCTACATTTGCGGCGTTTACAGCACCATACTCACTCATTACTTCAATTAAATCAGCTGCAGTGGCCCCAAGATGCCCATTTTTACCACGCCCATCAGTTACTAAAAATAAAACTGAACCATCTTCTCTTTGTCCAATAGCAGTTCTAGGATTTGCTCCACTACCCATACCATTTAATTCTCTTGCCTCACCATTAATTATTAGTTTTACAAAGTGGTTATTAGCATCACTCGCCTCTTCTTGGAAAGATACCGCATCTCTAATTCCTTCGGTTTCTATTAAAGCCTCAATTTCACTTCTATTCATATCACTTATATCAATAATTCTTAAAATATTTTTATTATCAAAACCAATTAAATGAAGACCAGTTGCCCCAAGTGACATATCCTCTATTTCGCCATTACTTACAGTTACTCCAAGTGGTCTTCCGCCTTTATTAGCATCACTATAATAAAGGCCACCATTAATACCAGCGATGGCTCCAGATTCGGTAACTAGTTTATCTAGTTCCTTACCATATTCACCCCATGGATAAGTTGTTGCTAAACTTATTTTTGATGGATCATTTATAACCATCATTGTACCTTCATAATTATTACCACTAACTTTATATATTTCAATTAATTCTTTATTCGAAGTCCCACCAACATTAATTAAATTACCATCAACTTCACTATCCATCTCTTTTAAGGAATTTTTATTGACAATCTCTTGAATATCTTCATCACTCATAAAGACATTAGCCAAAAACTTTAGTTGACCAGTCTCTAAAATAGTTGTTACAAATAATTCTTGAGCACTTTTTGATGGCCCATGACAAATAAAATAAATTGTTAATATTAAAGTTAAAACAATAATTAATAATGTAATACCTATGAAGCTAAATGTTTTTCCTACTATTTTTACTACTTTCATAATACCGCTCCATTTCAAACTAACATTAATATACCATAAAAAGTTTTTTAAATAAAGGGTTTTACTACACTTTAATTCATGTTATAATGATTTTGTGATAATATGAAAAAGTTGTTTATATTTTTATTACTAATTCCCATATTTGTTAATGCTGAAGAACGCATTGATTTTTTAGAAAACACTAGTATTTTTATCAATGAAAATGCTACTACTAAATTAAGTGATAACAACTATAGTACTTATATAACTTTAAATTCAGAAGATACAATAACTATTGAAAATACTGAAATGTTTAATTATGTATATATTATTTATTATGTAGAAAGTATGACTGGTACTATAAATTATAATGATACATCTACTAAAGTTGGCGAAAATCAATTTTTACATGAATGTATCAAGTTAGATGAAGCAACTAATAAAATAACTATTAATTATGATGATACTGTTAGAATAAAAGAAATATTTTTATTTAATGAAACATTACCTAATTGGGTGCAAACTTGGAATCAACCTTTAGATAAAGCAGATATATTACTTTTTTCTACGCATAGTGATGATGAACATCTATTTTTTGCGGGTTTAATTCCTAGTATGATAGCTAGTGGTAAAAACATTCAAGTTGTTTATTTAACACACCATAATGATAATCCTAAAAGATTAGATGAACAA